>JAZOXD010000057.1:0-1624 GCA_045659565.1 Eubacteriales bacterium
TAAAAATATTTATGTAGCGGCCCATCGGGGTTGGTGCGCTGCCTATCCCGAAAACACCATGGCCGCCTTTAAGGCTGCCATCGAGATCGGGGTGGACCAAATCGAAACCGACATCCGTGTCACCAAGGATGGGGAACTGGTGCTGATCCACGATTCCAAGGTAGATCGCACCACTAACGGCACCGGCTACGTGATCGATTATACCCTGGAAGAACTCCGTTCCCTGGATGCAGGCAACGGGGAACGGATCCCCACCCTGGTGGAACTGATGGAGCTGGTAAAGGATCATCCTACCCTCACTTTGGATCTGGAATTAAAGGAATATTCCACCGAGGGCAGGGAAGAGTTGGCCTTTTCCGTCTGTGACCGCATTTTGAAAATCGTGGATGATTATGATTTTACTGATCGGGTGGTCATCAATTCCTTCAGCGGTGCGCTGAACGAATACATTTATAAAACCTATGGCAAGAAATATCGTCAACACGTGTATTTCCCTGTCAGCACCTTGGGCCGAATTACCATAGACCCCTACGATTACGCCTTTTGCTGTTGTATGTTCCGCACCTGGCCCGGGGAACTGAATATCGCCGAAAAAGAAGATTGCGTTAAAATGGCCGCCCGTGGGGTGGAACCTTGGGCAGGGGCGGGGGTCAAGGATGCCCGCGGGGTAGAACTTGCCATCCAACGGGGTGTCACCCTGATTACCTGTAATAACCCGAACGTCATTCTGGAAGAACTTCGCAAACGGGGTTATCATCGTTGTTCTCATTTGTGCTCCCGAGGGGTTGTAATCCCTCGGTGGCTTTGTTATTATAATAAAAAACGGAGTGATGTAAAAATGAATCTGAATTTTGAAACCGTCAAAAGCATCGCTCTGGGTGCCGTGCGGATTGAAGAGGTAAACGGCGCCGTTCGTTTCTACCGCTTTACCGAAGAACAGGAAAATTTTTATCACGAAACAAAAGAAGTCTTTTATAAAAGGGCCCTGGCATCCGGCGGGGTCAAACTGTGCTTTGAAACAGATAGCCGTACCCTTCTGGTTAAAATAAAAGTTTACGATGTAAGCACCTCCCGCAAATTCTTCGCCCTGGACGTGGTGGTAAACGGTGTTCTTGCAGGTAGTCTGGATAACTATTCCAGCACCCCCATAACCGAAAAGAATTTAAAAGACGATTTTCCGTTCGGTGAATTCCAAAAGGAAATTCAATTGGGCAACGGGATGAAAGAGGTTTGTATCCACCTGCCCTTTTCCGTTTGTTCAGAACTTCAAATCCTTGCCGTTGACGATGGGGCTACGGTCCGTCCCCTGAAACCCAAAAAGAAACTCCTGGCATACGGGGATTCCATTACCCAGGGCTACCCCCATTTACGCCCTGACCCCCATTCGCCGTATGGATTGGCGGGAAGAGAGGCCCTTCGGCCCCTTTTCTTTGATCGAGGAACTGATTAAAAAAGCCGCAAGTCAGGTTGAAAACGTCCGTGTAATCTCCGCCTTTTCCTTCCTGCCCGAAGATGAATCCTACTTTTCCGATCTGCGGGTTCACCCCAACGATCAAGGCTTTGACTGCTATGCCCGTGAACTGATTAAACACTTTTAAAAAAGCCCCCCTATGGGGGCTTTTTC
>JAZOXD010000058.1:0-2258 GCA_045659565.1 Eubacteriales bacterium
ATCTTCAACCAGATGGACGGCTTCCCCATTGATGTGATTGGCAACTACGGGATGCAGTATGGTGAATATGATGCCGACGAAAAAAACTTGAAGATCCTTCGGGATGATCACCTTCCCTGCGACCGGGAAAAGACCGAAGAATTGGTTACCGCCTTCCGCAAGGCCAATGGCTGGACCGAATTCGCCGGCAATAATGTGGAGTTCCATCCCTCCGGTTGTATCACCTTCCCCATTTTGGGTACCGCCGCTCAGCAGGAAGATAAGCTGGCCTTTGATCCCGATCGTTCCAAGCGCCGCAAGATCTATCCCGAAGTTTGCGCTGCCTTCCCTGATTATTATGTGTTTGTGGGCGGATCTTCTTCCTATGATATGGCGCCCAAGCCCTATAATAAGTTCAATGCTTTGGCGGATTATGCCAAGGAAAAGGGCTACGGACTGGACGAGATTGTGTTTGTGGGGGATGACTATGGCCCCGGCGGCAACGATGAATCCGTTTACCAATCGGAAATTCAGTTTGTTTGTGTGGATGATTACCGCAAGGTGGCCGAGAATCTGGCCTTCCTTTTAGAAGATTAAAATAATGAGTGCCCGATGCTTTTGCATCGGTCACTTTCACTTTTTATAGGAATCCTCATAGGATAGAAGGAGGTGAGAAGAATGATGAATCTCAGTCAATTGGTTCCCGGTGAGCGGGGATGGGTGAAGGAATTGACCACTGCCGGCAGTATGCGCAGGCGGTTTTTAGATATGGGCCTGGTGGGGGATACCGAGGTGGAATGTGTGGGCAGAAGCCCGGCAGGGGACCCCTCCGCCTATCGGATTCGGGGCGCGGTGATTGCCATCCGGGCCCGGGATAGCCGTTCGATTTTGCTGCAAGATAGGAGGGTTCGGGAATGCTGAAGAAAACAACGCCTATGCCTGAAAATCTGCCGGTGATCGCCATTGCCGGCAACCCCAATGTGGGAAAAAGCACGCTGTTTAATAATCTTACCGGGATGCATCAGCATACCGGCAATTGGCCGGGCAAAACCGTGGCCAATGCCCGGGGGATTTGTCGGGTGGGGGAGGAAAGCTTTCTGCTGGTGGATATCCCGGGTACATATTCTTTGATGGCTCATTCGGCGGAGGAAGAGGTGGCCCGCAATTTCCTTTGCTTCGGTGGTGCGGATGGGGTTGTGGTGGTTTGCGATGCCACCTGCCTGGAACGGAATCTGAATTTGGTGTTGCAGACTTTGGAGATCACCCAACGGGTGGTGGTTTGTGTGAACTTGCTGGATGAGGCGGGACGCAAAAAAATTAGGGTGGACCTGAAGGCCCTTTCCCGGGAACTGGGGGTGCCGGTGGTAGGGACGGTTGCCCGCCGTAAACGGGATCTTCGCCGATTGACGGCGGCTCTGGGCCCTCTGGCCCGGGGGGAAGGCAAAACGGATCCCCTGCAGGTGGAATATTGCCCGGAGCTGGAAGCTGCTATCGGGATGCTGGAACCTTTGATCCGGCAAAAGGAACTGCCCTTGAATCCTCGCTGGCTCAGCCTGAAATTATTGGAAGGGGATGAAGCCTTGCTGGCGGAAATGCACCGCCAATGGGGAGTGGAATTGATGGAGGATAAAGGGCTCCAAGCCGCACTGGCTGCGGCCCGGGAATATCTGGCGGGGCAGGAAATCGGCAGGGAAGAGGTGAAGGATTGCATTGTTTGTCGGCTGGTTTCGATGGCCGAAACCGTCAGTCATCGGGTGGTACAATATCCGCCCAAGGACGCCCCCTTTGATCGGCAGATGGATCGATGGATTACCGGCCGTTATACGGCTTATCCTCTGATGCTTTTATTGCTGGCGATCATCTTTTGGCTCACCATTGCCGGAGCCAATCTCCCGTCGGAACTTTTGGGAAAGGGACTTTTTTGGCTACAGGATCGGCTTTCGGAGGGGATGCTGGCTTTGGGTGCGCCACTTTGGTTGCATGATGCCTTGGTGCTGGGGGTCTATCGGGTGCTGGCCTGGGTGGTTTCGGTGATGTTGCCGCCCATGGCTATCTTCTTCCCGCTCTTTACCCTTTTGGAGGATGGGGGATTTTTACCCCGGTTTGCCTATAATTTAGATCGGCCCTTCCAATACTGTAATGCCTGTGGGAAGCAGGCCTTAACAATGTGTATGGGCTTTGGTTGTAATGCGGTGGGAGTCACCGGTTGCCGGATCATTGATTCCCCGCGGGAGCGGATGATTGCCATTCTGACCAATTCCTTTGTACCCTGCAACGGG
>JAZOXD010000059.1:0-13179 GCA_045659565.1 Eubacteriales bacterium
GGGGGTGCTTGGCCATCAGGGACGCAGATCTTTGTAAAAGATCTGCACCTGCTATGCGACCGCTCCGCACTGCTCGCGGTACCCGCATACGCACCAGCCGCCTAGGGTAGAGCGAATAATCCCACCCCGTTTTAAAAAGGCGGAATTTCACTCACCCTGTGTTAAAATACTCGTTAATCCGAAAGGATTAACTGCGTTTTATGCCTTGGCTGAGCAAAAATCCGCTTTTTTTAAAATCTTCGACCCCACAGGAAGCAGATTTTGAGTGATTTTTTCTTAATTTGGACGAAGGCAGGCTGTCGCCTGGCAAGAACAAATTGGGGAAAAAGCACCAAAATATGCCCTTTGGGGCGGGGTCGGATTATTTGCTCTACCCTAAAACAGCCGCACCGGGCTGTTTGGCTTAACGGTGTCTGCCCTCTCAGGGTTCGTGTCCCTTCAGACAGCACCAAATAAAAAAGCACCCCGATGGGGTGCCTTTTTATTTGGTGGGCCATCAGGGACTCGAACCCGGGACCGACCGGTTATGAGCCGGGAGCTCTAACCAACTGAGCTAATGGCCCGTACAATCATTTATTTTAACACTTTGACATCAAATTGTCAAGATATTGCAGTGCTATAAAACATATGATAAAATTTTTTTAAAGATGCAACATTTTCCTGCTTTGATTCGTATCATCATCAGAAAGGAGAGTCTACCTATGAAAAAATTAATGGTTCTTTTACTGATTGGATTACTGCTTTTGAGCGGATGCGATCGTTCTTCAAAGCAAACAGATTTTGAAGAAAGCGATATTCAATACCAAGTGCCGGAAAAGGATTCTGTTTCTGCGCCGGAGCAAGAAATCATTCCCCAAACCGAATCCAACCCCAAAAGGGAACCTTCATCCGACACGAACTCTGATGAAAAAGCAGAAAATCCGGATCCTGTTCCTAATCCCCAGCATCTCTTTGACCAGGAATTTCATATGGAAGATTATCCCCTGGAGGAGCTTTTGGAGATTGTTGAGATCTGTGAATGGCCCCTTGCTCCCGAAGAGCGGATCAAACAATTCAACCCTTCCAAAACCCTTGTTTTTATCGGTCAGAAGGACGGAAAAAGCAAGATGAGAGATTCCTATAGCAATTATTATGCAACAACGCCTATCAAGGTAAATACCCCGCTATACGGGGATATCCGAGAGGGAGACCGCCTTTATATCAGCGAAATGGCTTACGTTCTTTCCCACCAAGGAACCTTGAAGACCCATTCATATCAAAAAAAGCCGGTGATCAACCGGGAAGAAACTTATCTGTTTGTTTTACACCGCAACACCCCCGATTCACAGCACTGTTCCAAAGAAGCTGTGATCCCACAGGCGGAATGGGCGTCTATTATAGCCAAGACCGGTTCTTCTTTCGAAAAGCTTTTACTGGATCGGTTCATCGGCCCGGATCGTAAGATCCGGTTGGATCTTTATGATGCAATATCGAAGCTGACCGATCATGCGATTGATCCCTACGGAACAACGGAGGAAATGCTGAAGCCCTTATCGGCGAAAAACCGAGCCTTGATCGAACGGCTGATCGACCAATATGGCGTTCTGCCCCCAAGAGCACCCGAGGATCATTTGAGCAACACCAAATTTGCCGATTATCAGCAACTTGAAAAGCACGTTGCGCAGGCCGGCGGGATCGTTATCCGCGCCAAGATCGACAGTTCTGCGCACAAGATCAACGGTTCCGATTCCTATTGGTATGAGATGAGGGTGAGCCGCTCCTATACGGATCAAATACACAACGGGACCACCTTCCGTTATCTGGAGGATCCGATTTTTTTGAAAACGGAGGCCGCAAAAACCGGCTCAGCTTTTATCAAAGAACTAAAGCCTTTAGAAGCGAACAAGGAATATTTGATGATCCTTTATCCAACCAAAATCGGCGAAGAACCTTTTTACAGCCTTTTGCCGGGAAAAAGTGCCATCCTTTCGTATTTTGCTTTGGATGAGGATACGGAATATCTATTGGAAGAAGTTAAAAAACCAACTCTGAACTACGATAAATTCTGTCAGAGCGCTTTTGAACGTTTAAAGATTTCGATATAAAAAATGACCCCCGATGGGGGTCATTTTTTATTTACGCATTTCGTCCAGAGTAAGTTCGAAGGCGGGGAGGTATTCCTTCAGGAATTGATCCACCTCGGGAAGTTCCATTTTTTGAAGGGAGTTCAGGACGGATTCTTCGGCCTTGGCAAATTCGCCGTTACCGGCCTTGCGTTCCTCGATGCATTTGATGAGGGCAGAAAGCTTATCGGCAGCTTTCACGATGGGCCGCAAGGTTTCGTCTTCTTCCCGGAGCAGAGGCCCATAGGTGGGTTGCAGATCTGCAGGGAGCATCGAAAGCAGGCTTTGGTTGGCTGCTTGCTCCACGCCCTTAAAGGCGGTTTCAATCTCCGGGTTTTGGTATTTTACGGGAGTGGGCAGATCGCCGGTTAAAATCTCGTGGGCATCATGAAAAAGGCCCAAAGTAGCGGCGCGATCGGCATTATAGTTCTTGCCAAACTGCTGATTACCCAAGGTAGCCAGAGCGTGAGCCAGAACGGCCACCTCCTGGCTATGCTCCATCAGGCTTTCCTGGCGGGAGTTGCGCATCAGGGACCAGCGGTCGATATACTTCATCCGGAAGAGCATTGAGAAGAAATTACTGCTCATTTGCTTGCTCCTCCCCTGTTTCGATCCGGGCTTCGCCGCCATTCAGCACGAAATTTTCATCCAGAATGACTTTTTTGACATTTTCCATCGAGGGAACACGATACATCACGTCCATCATAGCATTTTCAATAATGGAGCGCAGGCCACGGGCGCCGGTTTTTTGTTTGATGGTTTTATTGGCGATGGCCTTGAGGGCTTCTTCGGTGAATTCCAGTACCACCCCATCCAGGTCAAAAAGTTTCTGATATTGCTTCACCAGAGCGTTTTTCGGCTCGGTGAGGATCTTGAGCATAGCCTCTTCGTCCAGTTCGTCAAGGGTGACCAACACCGGCAAACGGCCCACCAATTCGGGAATGACACCGAATTTGGTGATATCGTGGCTTTCGATCTTTTGATAGATCTCGCTGATAGAGGGGCCTTCCTTACTTTGAATTTGGCCGCCAAAGCCCATATTGGATTTTCCAATCCGCTTTTTGACCACGTTTTGAATACCATCGAAAGAGCCGCCGCAGATAAAGAGAATGTTGGTGGTATCAATCTGGATAAATTCCTGATTGGGATGCTTACGGCCGCCCTGGGGAGGCACATTGGAAAGGGTGCCTTCCACAATCTTCAAAAGGGCCTGCTGTACCCCTTCGCCGCTGACATCCCGGGTAATAGACACGTTTTCGCTCTTACGGGCGATCTTGTCGATCTCGTCCACATAGATGATGCCCTTTTGGGCCCGTTCGATATCAAAATCGGCAGCCTGGATCAGTTTGAGAAGGATATTTTCCACATCCTCGCCCACATAACCGGCTTCTGTCAGGGTGGTGGCATCGGCGATGGCAAAGGGCACGTTCAGGATCTTGGCCAAGGTCTTGGCCAGATAGGTTTTACCGCTGCCGGTGGGGCCCACCAACAGGATATTGCTCTTTTGCAATTCCACATCCCCGGATTGGGTCTTATCCAGATTCAAAATTCGCTTATAATGGTTATACACCGCCACAGAAAGGGCAATTTTTGCCCGTTCCTGACCGATGACATATTCATCCAGGAATTTTTTGATCTCCTGGGGTTTATAAACCCGGATCTCTTCGCTTTTTTTCTTTTTATTATTGCGACGGGGCGGCTGATCCAGTTGGGGCTCATGGCCGTTGCTGATCAATAAATTCATACAAAGCTCCACGCAATCGTAGCAGATCATTCCGTCGATGCCTTCGATCAGATTGACCTCGGCGGAGGACCGACCGCAAAAGGAGCAATTATTCTTTTTCTTATCGGACATAATGATCTCCCAAAGGTAGAGCGAACAATCCAAGCGCGTTTTGAAAAGGTGGATTTTCACTCATCCTGTGTAAAAATACTCGTTAATCCGGCAGGATTAACTGCGTTTTGTGCATTGGTTGAGCAAAATCTGCCCCTTTGGGGCGAGTTCGGATAATTTGCTCTACCCTGATGAAAAAACCCGGCCGAGGCCGGGTTTGTTTTTCTTTATCGATGAGCGATAACCTCATCCACCAGGCCATAGGCCTTGGCTTCATCGGCAGAAAGGAAGTTATCCCGATCGGTATCCCGCAGGATCTCCTCATAGCTCTTACCGGTGAAATCTGCCAGCATTTTGCTGAGCTTTTCTTTGGTCTTTTTCAAGTGATTGGCGGTAATTTCGATTTCGGAGGTGCTTCCGGCAAAGCCACCCAAAGGCTGATGGATCATCACCTGGCTGTTGGGCAGGCAGAAGCGTTTACCCTTAGCGCCGGCGGCCAACAGAAAAGCACCCATACTGGCGGCCATACCGATACAGATGGTGGATACATCGCATTTGATATAATTCATCGTATCGAAGATAGCCAAGCCTGCGCTGACGGACCCGCCCGGAGAATTGATATAGAAGCTGATATCCTTATCGGGATCCTGGGCTTCCAAATACAAAAGTTGGGCGATGACCAGGCTGGCAGTAGTATCGTTGACCTCTTCGGTCAGCATAATGATCCGGTCGTTCAGCAGGCGGGAATAAATATCATAACTCCGCTCGCCGTGGCCGGTTTGTTCCACTACCATTGGTACTAAGCTCATAAACGATCTCCTTATCAAAATTCAAGCAATTACTCAGCCGCTTCTTCCTTCTTGGCGGCCTTCTTGGCAGCAGGCTTCTTGGCCTTTTCTTCGGTGATCTCGGCATTGGTGCGGATCAGTTCAACAG
Source organism: Eubacteriales bacterium (assembly GCA_045659565.1). Lineage (GTDB taxonomy): Bacteria > Bacillota > Clostridia > Oscillospirales > QAKW01 > QAKW01. Next base: position 4,873 of record JAZOXD010000059.1, read on the forward strand.
CCTTGCTTACTGCGCAATCCATGGTGATATCGTCCTTGGGCAGATACATCTTCACCTGATCAACAGGCATATTATATGCTTCGGCGATATCCTTATATTCCTTTTCGATATCTTCTTCGGCAACCACAACGCCTTCCAGCTCAACCACCTTTTCCAGAGCAAGGCGAACCTTGATCTGTTTGAGAGCATCGGCTTCGAAGCCCTTGCGGAAGTTTTCCATATCCATACCGGTATACTGCATATAGGTCTTCAGATCCAGACCGGAACCGGCCAGACGTTGCTCGAATTCGGCAACCATATTGTTAACCTTTTCTTCTACCATAGCGGCGGGAACGTCCATTTCGGCCTGCTCCAGCAGAGCGTCGATCAGAGCGTTATCCAGTTCGCTGTTGGACTGGGCTTCCTTCTGGGTCTTGATCTTTTTGCGGATATCCTTTTTCAGGTCGGCCAGGGTATCAAACTCGCTGACATCCTTGGCAAATTCGTCGTCCAGTTCGGGAACTTCGGTTTCTTTTACTTCGTTTACCTTGCAGGCAAATACAGCAGCCTTGCCCTTCAGGTCTTCGGCGTGGTAATCTTCGGGGAAGGTTACGTTTACATCAACCTCTTCGCCGGCCTTCTTGCCCACCAGCTGCTCTTCGAAGCCGGGGATGAAGCTACCGCTACCCAGAACCAGATCATACTTTTCGCCCTTGCCGCCATCGAAATGAACGCCATCTACGGAGCCATCAAAGTCGATGTTTACGGTATCGCCTTCCTTGGCTTCACGCTCAACAGTGATGGTTCTTTCGTTTTGCTTCTGCAGGCGTTCCAGCTCGGCCTTAACTTCGGCCTCGGTTACACTATAGACAGTTTTGGTGGCCTTTAAACCCTTATATTCCTTTACGGTTACTTCGGGCTTAACGGCAACAACAGCCTTGAAGGAGAAGCCTTCGGCATCCACGGAAGTGATCTCGATCTCGGGGCGGGCAACCACCTTCAGATCGGCTTCCTTAACGGCATCCTCATAAGCCTTGGGATACAGTTCGTTAACGGCATCTTCAAAGAAGATCCCTTCGCCATACAACTTTTCAACGATCTTACGGGGGGCCTTGCCCTTCCGGAAGCCGGGAACAGTCATTTTAGACAGATTCTTTTTGAATGCGGCATCAACGGCGGCTTTAAATTCTTCGCCCTTTACTTCCACATTCAGTTCAACTGTGCTGTTTTCGAGATTTTTTACTTCTTTAACAGTCATCCTTTTTTACCTCCATATGAATATACTTCATAACCATCTTATTTTATCGTCAAAACCAAGAAATGTCAACACTTCTTGCTGATTTGTGAGAGAAGTTTCGCCCAAAAACGGCGGATTTTTTGTCCAATTTGATGAGAAGCGGCCTCTTTTTGCTTAAATTCGACCCAATCGGCAGTAACAGACCGGGGGCAAAAGCTCAAAGCATCGGCAGAGATCAACCGGAACAAAACACCATCTTCCTCCAGGGGGGCGGCCTTGATGGCCGGGTAGCCGTGGAGATGGCCATAATAGCAAAGGTGCACGTTATATTGTTTTAGAAGGGGCAAGAAGGGCTTGGCCTGCCCAGCCATAGGGGGATAATGTAAAAAAACAATTCTTTGCAAGCCCGGTTCCGCCGCCTGCAGAGAACGTTCCAGCCGCCCCAGTTCCCGTTCCAACATCTTACGATCCTGCTCTGTTTCGGGTGCGGCCTCCCAGCCCCGGGTTCCACAGAGGGCAAAGCCTTCGGCGGTGATGGAATTATTATAAAGGAGTTCAAAATCCTCCCATCCCCGTTCCGCAAAAAAGCGGCGCAACTTGGAGGCGGTTTCCCACCAGTAATCGTGGTTGCCTTTTAAAAGAATTTTTTTACCGGGCAAGGAATGAAGAAAAGCAAAATCCGCTTCGGCTTCCTTCAGGGAGATGCCCCAGGAAAGATCCCCCGCCAGCACCACGGTATCTTCGGAGGAAATTTTTTCCAGCCAGGCTTTCTTCAGTTTTTCCGGATGGTCGGCCCAGCGGCCGCCAAAGATATCCATGGGCTTATCCACCGAAAAAGACAGGTGGGGATCGCCGATCACATAGAGGGCCAAAAATTTTTCCTCCTTTCTGAATATTTGATCTTTCCGCGGTTAGAATAATCAGCGGAAAGGAGTGTTTTTTGAAAATGGATATGAACAACAACATTTGCTGTAAGGTTGAAAACTGTATGTATCACGCTACCGGTGACCATTGCACCGCCAGCAAGATCGAAGTTGGCAATTGCGAAGGTTGCTGCACCAGCGCCGATACGTTTTGCAAGACCTACAAAGAGCAGTAAACACTTTCCAAAAAGCGCCTTAAAGGCGCTTTTTTACTTAAAAAAGCGGTCCAGATAATTTTTAAGATTTCCATAGAGGCATTGGTCCGTAAAGGTTTTTCCCTTAGCAGAAGCAAGGGCATCGGCCAAAGCCGGGATATCCTCTGAGTTCCGAAGATCCCGGGGCGTTTTTGTGATACCGTCAAAATCACTGCCAAAGGAAAGGATCTCCCCTGCGCCCAATTGCTCCACGTGGTGGATATGAGCCAGAACATCTGCAATGGTGGCCTCTTCTGATTCGGTTAAAAAGGGCGGATAGAAATTGATGCCCATCAACCCCTTTTTCTCCTTCAGGGCCAGAATCTGATCATCCGCCAGATTGCGGGGGTGGCCACACAGGGACAGGCAATTGGAATGAGTGGCCACGATTCCATCGGGAAGAAGGTCCAAAAGAGCATCGGCAGAGCGACGATTCAAATGGGAAAGGTCCACCGAAATACCCGCTTCGTTCAGCAGCAGAGCGGCGTTGCGCCCGGCTTCTGTCAGTTCCTGATCCGGATTCAGCATTCCACCGGCCAGATGGTTCCCTTGGCTATAGCAAAGGCTTAAAAAGCAAACGCCATCTGCCTTGAGCAGGCGAACGGTTTCACGGTCTTCATTAAGATCGCCTTTGAAAAAGCCACCGCCCTCCACGCTGATCAAATAGGGTGTTTTGCCGGCAGCAAAGGCCTCGTCGATTTCCCGGGCCCGGCGGCAAAGCTTCATTTCCGGGCGGAGGCGGAACAGTTCGGTTCCATAGGTATAAACCGCCTTGAAATAGGGATAGGGATCCTTGATATGATCCCCGATATAAACAGCATAGGTCTGTAACCGTCGATATTCGGGGTCCGGACGAAGTTGCAAGGAGGGATGCTCCGGGGTGATGCGCTCCTCGTAGCAACGCCAGAGGGTATCACAATGCAGATCGGCATAAGTTAACATACAATTACGTTCTCCAAATGCTCCACCGATAATCGACAACGTTCATCCGCCGTTACCGCCAGAACATCAAAACGCATCTCCATATCGCCGCAACGATGCTCGGCAATATAAAACTGCGCCGTTTTAATCATTTTTTGTTGCTTGGTATAGGTTACGCTCTCCTGAGGAGGGGCAATCATACCGGGGCTGCGGGTTTTGACCTCGCAGAAGACCAAACAAGTTTTGTCCTTTGCCACAAGATCCAGTTCGCCGAAACGGCATTGGTAGTTGGTTGCCAGAATCTGATAGCCTTTTTTGCGCAAGTAGCGTTTTGCCGCCTGCTCTCCCTTTAAGCCTAATCCAAATACCTTCATTTTATTCCCCGATTATTTTTTTCAAAAAGGTTTTACGATGGATGGGCGCAGGGCCGTGGGCTAAAATGGCCTCTCGATGCACTTTGGTGCAATAGCCCTTATGCTTGGCGATAAGATATTCGGGATATTGGGCATCCAGTTCCAGACAGAGACGATCACGGGAAACCTTGGCCAAAATAGAGGCCGCCGCAATGGAGGGCGAGATGCCGTCCCCGCCGATAACCGCCTTGGCAGGCAATTGGAAATCCCGATCCACGTTGCCGTCGATCAAGGCAAAATCCGCCTTGGGTTCCAGTTGATCAATGGCCCGCCGCATCGCCAACAGGGCGGCGTTGAGAATGTTGATCTCATCAATCTCCTCCACCGAGCCCCAGCCGATGCCATAGGCCACCGCTTCCTTTTGGATCACTTCAAACAGTTCTTCCCGCTTTTTGGGGGAAAGTTTTTTGGAATCGTTCAGAGCGGGATGGTTCCAGCCTTGGGGCAAAATGACCGCAGCGGCGCAAACCGGCCCGCACAGGCAGCCCCGGCCCGCTTCATCCACCCCGCAGACCAGGGTGTAGCCTTGTTCTTTTAATTGTTCTTCCAATCGGTAATCAAGCATCGGGCGCCTCCAAAGAGATCCGCCCGATCTTGCCGCCCCGGAATTCATCCAGCACGACAGATGCGCAGCGGGTATAATCAAAATCGTTGCCCCGGAGCAAAAAGCCCCGCTTACGGCAGATATTTTCATAGATTTCCAAGGGTTCCATTTCGGGATCCACCTGGATCTTATAGCGTTCCTCCAAGGCGGTGGGGTATTTTTCCTGAAGGATTCTTAACAGTTCCAGTGCCAGACCTTCCTTATCCACTACCTCATCGCTGATAGCGCCGGTAAGGGCCAGATGCACGCCCACCTCGGGATCTTCGAACTTATTCCAGAGAATACCCGGGGTGTCTAACAGTTCCACATCACTTTGCAGGCTGACCCACTGGCCCGCCCGGGTGACGCCGGGGCGATCCTGTGCCACGGTGGCCTTACGATGGCAAAGGGCATTGATCAGGGTGCTTTTTCCGCTGTTGGGCACCCCGCAGATCATCAGGCGGATGGTTTTATTCATCCCCTTGGCCTTGGCGCGGTCCAGTTCTTCCTTTAACAGGCGGCGGACGGTGGGCAACAGTTCGTTGACCCCCTGGCCCGTCACGGTGTTTAAAAACAGCACGGGGCGGCCCATTTTTTTGAAATATTCTGCCCAGGCCTGATTGACCGTTTCATCGGCAAGATCCCGTTTGGTGAGGACCATCAGCCGTTTTTTCCCCGCCAGAAGACGTTCAAAATCGGGGTTCTGGCTGCTTTTGACCACACGGGCATCGGCAACTTCCACCACCAGATCTACCAGGGAGATGTTTTTTTCGATATACCGACGGGTTTTGGTCATATGACCCGGGTACCATTGAATTTGCAGATCGCTCATTATTTTACCACTCCTGTATTGGGGAACATACGGATGAGCATACGTCCCAACAGTTTATTATTATCCACGGGGCCGAAATCCCGACTATCGGAGGAATTGACACGGTTATCCCCCAGGCAGAAGACTTCGCCTTTTTTCACGGTATAGGGAAAATCCATCCCGTATTTGGGAGCGGTGTAGATGCCTTCGTCCAGGTAGGGTTCATCCAGTTGGGTTCCGTCGATAAACACGGCGCCGTATTCGTTGATATCCACCGTTTGGCCCGCCGTTGCGATAACCCGTTTCACCAGCACCTTATTATGCTTGGTTTCTTCCACAAAGCAGACGATATCCCCTTGTTTGGGGGTATATAAAAACTGGGAGACCAGGATACGGTCGTTTTCGTGGAGGGTGCTTTTCATCGAATCGCCGTCTACCACGTAGACACGGCAAAACAAGGTGAACAGCACCATTACCCCTACCAGGGCGACCACCACCGAATCCAGAAGTTCCATAATCACGTTAACGTATTTTTTCATTGGGGAATGCCTCTTTTCAAAAAACATTTTTCTAACTAATTATTTTAACATTTATATATAGAAAAGTCAAATAATAAAAGCGGCCGAGGCCGCTTTTATTATTTGATTATTCTTCAATGCATTGAATTTTTCCCGGGGTTTTGATCCGAATTCCCGAAGACACCGTCACCCATTCCCGAGTTTCATTAAAATAGAAACAATCTTCCTTAAGAAGAGAGGGGGTATCCTCCCCTTCTTCCTGCAGGGAGCGGCAAATCAGCCGCAATTCCAAAGCCCCCGGAACAGAAAACAAGATTTTTTCCCTTTGAGGGCATTGGGGCAAGGGCGGCAATGCCAAATAAAATTCCGTTTTTAAAAAATCACCGTTCTCGGGCGTTTTTAAATTCAGGGAACCAAAGTCATAACAAGCAATTTTTCGGGCGATCATTCCAAAGCCTCCATTTGGTCATAAAAATCTTCTAATTCACGGGCCATGCCATATACCCCCTAAAACCAGCCGGGAGTAAAGTTATTTTCACAGAATCACCTTTTCCTTATTATAAAACATCCCCTTGGGGGAATGTCAATAGAAAAAACGGCTAAGTTTTTACTTAACCGTTTTGCTATATACTTTCTTAAATGAAATTCATTTTTACACAGACTTCGTATGTTCAAGCCATCTGCCGCTGAAATGGCGCCAGGCGAAAATTCCCGCGCGGAAGGCCCAATCCACACCCATTGCCAACCAAACGCCGGTAACGCCCATTCCCAGACCCGGAATCTGCAGGCCCGCCAGGTTGATGGTTTCCAAAGAAAACACATAGCCCAAGGCCACCCGAAAGGCCCACATTGAAATGATGGCAATGTACATCGTAAAACGCACGTCACCCGCGGCACGGAAGGAATTGGGGAAGTTAAAGGAAGGTGACCAAAAAATGATGGCCATCAGGGAATGAAGGATCAAAATCTTTTGGGCCATATCAGCGGAATCGGGGCCCAGATGATAAAGTCCCACCAGAGGTTTACCGAAAACGAAAATAATCAAAGCGGTAGCCCAGATGCAAATATATACAATACCTACCAGCAGACGGCTATACCGAATTGCTTGTTTACGTTCCCCTGCGCCGATGCAACGGCCCACCACCGGCACTGTTGCCGTATTAACAGCGGTGCCCGCCATATATTGCAGGTTGGCAAAATAACTGGCCACCGCATTGGCAGCAATGGACACGGTGCCCATGGTAGAAACCAGGCTTTGAACAATCAGTTTGCCGAACTGGAACATACTGCCTTCTATCCCGCTGGGAACGCCGATCTGCAGGATCCGTTTGATTATCTTGAAATTCGGGCGATAATGCCAGAGTTTTTCCAGGTAGATCAAATTTTTGCGGTTATGGAGCAAGCCGAGCATGACCACCGCGGTGATGATACGGGCAATCAGGGTGGCCAGCGCGGCACCGCCGGCGGCCATATTATAACCATAGATAAAAATTGCATTACCGCAAACGTTCAGCCCATTGGTCATCAAAGACGTGACCATGGGGGTCATAGAGTTCCCCATATTACGAAAAAGGGATCCGCCCGCCGAGGTAATGGCCAAAAATGGGAAGGAAATCAGCATATAGAAGAAATAGTCCAAGGCGTGCTTCATTACTTCCTGCTCCACATCCCCGTAAAGCAGGTTCAAAAGCGGTTTGCGGAAGATCATGCCCAAAACAGAAACCGCCAACGCCACGATAAATGCGGAATAAAGCAACTGTTTAGCGGAATCACGCACCAACTTCATATCCTTGCGGCCAATGGCCTGGGCCACCACTACCCCACCGCCGGTTACCATGGCATTAAACAACGTGATCAGCAATACATCCAGCGTTGTGATCAAAGAGACGCCCGAAACGGCAGTTTCGCCGGCGCTGGAAACCATCATGGAATCGACCATGCCCACCAGCACCGTTAAAATCTGCTGCGCGATCAGCGGCAATATCAGTTTAGACAGATCTTTTCGAGAAAACAGCATACTTCCCATCCTTGACAATTGATTGATTTATATTATAATGATAGCATAGAAATTTGTCAATTTCTTGCCATTTTTTATTATTTTTATGTCATTTTTTTACGAGGTTGGCTATGGATATTCGTTTTAACCTGCAACGGGAACAAAAAAATGAAATTTTCGTTTCTCACGTGAACGGAAAAAGGCCCCACACCGCTTTTAACTTTCATTCCTCGTTGGAATTATTCTTCCCCTTACAGGGGAATGCGGAGGTCTGGATCAACGACCGTCACACCCGCCTGAAGGAGGGAGAGGCGTCGGTAGCCTTAAGTTATGATTCCCACGCTTATTCGGCAGATCGGGAAATGGATTGTATTTACCTGTTTATCCCCACGGACCTTTGCGGTGATTTTTTGGCGGCCATTGAACGCAAACAACCCAAAAGCCCTTTTATCCGAAACGGGGCGGTGGTAAGGGAACTGCTTACTTGGGTGGAGCAAATTGAACACGGCACCAATCCCTTGAAAATCGGCGGGTATCTGAGCCTGATTTTGGGAAGTATTTTAGAGGAATTGGAGTGGGAGGAACGGCCCGAGCCCACGGATATTGGGGAAAACCGTATTCTTTTTTATCTGAACGAGCATTTTCGCAAACCCTTGACCTTGCAAAAAATTGCCGAGGCCTTAGGCTATAATCCCAGCTATCTTTCCCGGCATTTCAAGGCCCGCTTTCACA
>JAZOXD010000060.1:0-1106 GCA_045659565.1 Eubacteriales bacterium
GTTAGAAATTCGGCAAAATTTCTTCGCCCACAACTTCCTGGTTCTCATTGATGAATTTCAGGGCGCAACCCTTTTCGTCAAAGGTCAGTTGGGTACCAATATAGGTAAGATCATTGGAATCTTTCTTGTTGCCGGGCTTGCCCGCCAAAATAATGGGGCATGCCTGGCCCAGGTGATCCCTCTCATTGCCGGGTTGCAAAATGGTAACCTCGTGTAAATGGCCGCTGATCATCCCGGTGGGCTTAATTTCCTCTCTGAGGATCCGGGCCCATTCTTCGTAAAGATCCGTTTCAATGTCAAAGGGGGGATTGGGTACGTAAGTAAAGGGGTGATGGCATAATACCAGGCGATGTTTGATGGTGGGGTCGTTATATTCCCCTTTTTCGGCCACCTCTTTTAAAAAACGGGTCTGTTCCAGGCGGAATTGGTGAAAACAGACGGTGGAATTATAATTTTCCAGGCCATCGTCCTTGTCCTCCCCGCAATCCAGAACCAGGCACCAAAGATCCCCTGCACGGAAGGTGAAATAAGTGCGCCCATCTTTGTGGGGGGAACAACAACCGTAGTTTTCTGCAAAAGCCCCGCGGCAATCGTGGTTCCCACGGGCAAAGAAGGTGGGAATTTCCCCCTTGGTCACCGTGCCCGCCAGTTCCAATAATTGGTATGCCCCTGTTTCGGTTTGGCAGGAATCGGGGATATCCCCCAACAGCATCAGGCCGTGGATGGGCTGTTTCACCCCTTCAAAGGCCATCAGCCCCCGTGCAGGTTTGCTGTGTACGTCGGAAGCGCAGAAAAACCGTGTTTCCCCTGTGGGCAGGGGGCGGAAGGGGAAGGTGACCGAAACCGTATCTTCGCTTTTGGGGAAGTAGGGGGTGCGGTCAATAACGGCACGGGTGTGGATGGTATAACTTTTTTCAGCATCCAGCAAGGCCTTGGGCACGGTAAACTTCCGAATCAATCCCTTGGAGCGTAAAACACCCCCGAAATGATCGGCAAATTTCTGCCCGCCCAGGGTGATCCAGGCCAGACTCTCTTGTTTTAGATGAACACAAATTTGGTATTCTTCCTCAATAGGGTATACCACGGGGTAAGAGCAATAGTCTTTA
>JAZOXD010000061.1:0-10020 GCA_045659565.1 Eubacteriales bacterium
TTTCCCCTCCTTTTGCAATTTTTTATACTCGATTTTTCTTTGGATTGCAAGAAATTCAACGACGCCCGCCAACGAATGTTGGCGGATGTACTTTATCTATTCTCTTGGTTATAACTTTTGATCATCTCACGCATTTCTTTAAAGGCGTCTTCCACCTCGGTTTCAAATTCCCGGGCGGCCATCCGCAAAACACCCTTACGAACGGCGGTAAGCTGGATCAGGGCATCGGAGGTAACCACCCGGACCCGATCGTTTTTGCCGATCTCGGCCACCAGTTTTTCGATAAACACATCGGCAGTTTCATTCTCCCGGGTATAGGCAATATGGATCCCTCCCCGATCGAATTTTTCGCCCATATTGCCGGGCACCCGATAGCCATCGAACACCAGCACCGTTTCGCATTTTTTAAAGGCACTGTAGTTGCTTAAAAGTTCCATCAGCCGGATACGGGCGGCTTCTAAATCAAGGTTGGCCAGTTCCCGCAAGTCCTCCCACGCAAAAATCACATTATAACCATCCACGATCAGCCGAGTCTTGCCCTCGGGCGCCCGGGCAGAGGCATTATGATGTTCCTTGGTCTCGGCCTTAGCAATGCCGTATTCCCGGCGGCGAATGGGGCCAAAGGTGCGAAGCATAATGGCCTCCAGTTCCTTTTCGTTGATATCCAGATTCCGGGCATTGACTTTTGGCGCCGCACCCAAGGGCTTGAGGCAACTTTCCAGATGCATATAGTCCGGTACTTGATCCCATTTCACGTTAAAGCCCGCACCATGAGCACAGAAAACGGAATCCGGCGTATTTTCCAGATCCCCCTCCGGCCGATAGGCCAGTTGGGCGATCACTTCCTCCGGATTATGGCAAAGGTCATAACCCTCCACCTCCAAAGCAATACGACCCCGCCCGCCGGTGAAGGCGGCCAGTTCGGCGGCGTAGCCCTCCAGAGTGGTGACCGGTCCACGGCCCTTCAAAAGATAAAGCTCGCCGGCATCTTCCGGGCTATTGAAGGTGGCGGAGCGGGCCCGCAGATCGTTGATAACCCGCCCGATCTGTTCCGGAGAAACCTCGATGCGGAAGGCATAATACGGCTCCAGCAGAATGGATTCCGCCTGCATCAGCCCCTGACGCACCGCCCGATAAGTAGCCTGACGAAAGTCCCCACCCTCGGTATGCTTCAGGTGGGCCCGACCGGCGGCCAGCGTGATCTTCATATCCGTTATGGGCGAGCCGGTGAGCACACCCAAATGTTGTTTTTCCTTCAGGTGCATCAGCACCAGCCGCTGCCAGTTGCGATCCAATACATCCTCGCTGACATTGGAAGCAAATTTCAAGCCCTCACCCCGGGGCAACGGCTCCAGCAGCAGATGCACCTCGGCATAATGGCGCAGGGGCTCATAGTGACCCACGCCCTCCACCTTTTCCCGGATGGTTTCTTTATACATCACCCGGCTTTCGCCGATCTCGATTTCCAAATCAAAGCGGTCGGCCACAATGCTTTTTAAAATCTCGGTTTGTACCCGACCCATCAGACTTACATAAATTTGTTGCAAAAAGCCATCCCAAGTGAAGCGCAATTGGGGGTCTTCCTCCTGCAGGAGTTTCAGCTTGGGCAACACCCGCTGGGGATCTGCTCCCTCCGGCAGGATCAATTGATAGTTCATTACCGGCTCCAGATAGGGCTTGACCGCTTGCCGCTCATAACCCAGACCCATCCCACCAAAGGAATCCGCCAGGCCGGAAACGGCGCAGATATCCCCGGCAACGGCCTGCTCGACGGTTTCAAATTTGCCGCCGCTGTAGATGCGGATGGTGCTGATCTTTTGTTCGTTGACCGAATCCCGCACCCGCAGAACACCGCCGGTAATCTTCAGATGGGTAAGCCGCTCACCCTTAGGATCACGACTGATCTTAAAAACCTTGGCGCCAAATTCATCGGGGTAGATCCCTGCCGGCACCAAAGCGGGCAGGCGATCCAAAAAGGCATCGATACCCTCCAGCTTCAAACCGGAGCCGAAAAAGCAAGGGAACGCTCGGCGTTCCTGCACCAGTTTTTGCAACTCACCATCGGCAATTTCGCCGGTTTCCAGATATTGCTCCAGCAACTCTTCCTTGCAGACGGCAAATTCCTCGCCGCCGGTGTCATAATCGATACAGGAGGCGGAAAGTTCCTTTTTCAGTTCCTCCATAATCTCTGCCCGTTCCCGACGGGCAAAATCCATTTTGGTGACAAAGACCAGGGTAGGCACCCGATAAAGTTCCAGCAGCCGCCAGAGGGTGCGGGTATGGGCCTGAACACCATCGGTACCGCTGATAACCAGGATGGCGCAATCCAGCACCTGCAAAACCCGTTCCGTTTCCGCAGAAAAATCCACGTGGCCGGGGGTATCCAGCAACGCAAAATCGGCGCCCTTTACCTGAAAGACCGCCTGGCTGGCAAAAATAGTGATGCCCCGGGCCCGTTCCAGGGCATGGGTATCCATCACCGTATCCCCCCGGTCTACCCGACCCAAGGAGCGGAGCTTGCCTGCTCGATATAACAACGCTTCTGCCAGGGTGGTTTTCCCCGCATCCACGTGGGCTAAAATTCCGATTACTCTATTCATACCTCTATTTTACCGCAAAAAAAGGAGATGCGCAAGCATCTCCTTTAAATTTTAAACCAGCCGAAGCCGCCGGGCAGAAGTTTCTCGTTTTCCAGCCCATAGGCCAAAAGGGGTTCTTCGCAAACCTCAACGGGAGATTCGCTCAAATTCATCCGCACCAGCAATTGTTCGCTGCGGATCATCATCAGTTGATCTTCGGCTTCCTCAAAGCGCACACCGCCGGTAAAGGCCGAGCGATTTTCGGTTCGTACCTTGCCCAACTTCCGGTAAAATTCCAGCATTTCGCCCTGCTCCTTGCCCCAAGGGAAGGTTCCCCGACAATAGGGGTCGCCATAGCCTTCCATAGCGATCTCGTCCCCATAGAAGATGCAGGGGATGCCCGGTAGCGAAAATTGCAAAAATGCGGCTTTTTTCAAAAGTTCCTCACCTTTTTTACGCTGATCAGCAGAAAGATAGTTATCCGCCTGAAAAGCCCGGGGCGGGATGGTATCCGCGCCCAATCGGTTCAGAATCCGGGGGGTATCGTGGGTGGAAAGAATATTCATCAGGCAACGAAGGGCCGGCTGGGGATAGCTTTCGGCAATATCCAGCACTGCTTCCCGAAAATCGGCCACCTTGCCGCCCTTTACCAGATTGATCACCGCCTCCAGCCAAGGATAGTTCATCACCGTATCGCATTGGCCCCCCAGCAGAAACTTGCGGCGGGCGCCGTAGCTGACCTTTTCCACCGCGTTTTCCCAGACCTCGCCGATGATCAAGCTTTCGTTTTTGGTTTCTTTCACCCGGGTGCGGAAGGCATCCAAAAAGCCATCGGGCAGTTCATCTGCCACATCCAACCGCCAGCCAAAGGCGCCTTTTTCCATCCAATGGCGGGCAATGCCCTGTTCCCCGTTGATATAGTTCATGAAATCCGGAGCCAGCTCGTTGACACAGGGCAAAGCCCCAAAGCCCCACCAGCAATCATAGCGATCAGGAAATTCCTCAAAATGATACCAATGATAAAAGGGAGAATCCGGGCTTTGATAAGCCCCCAACTCCTCATAAAACCCCTCTTTATTGAAATAGCGGCTATTGGCGCCGGTATGGGAAAAAACGCCATCCAGCACAATGCGGATGCCTTGTGTTTCAGCCTCCCGACAAAGGGCTTCAAAATCTTCGGTTTCACCCAGCAACGGATCGATGGATTCATAATCGGCGGTGGAATAGCGGTGGTTTTCGCCGCTTTCAAAGATAGGGTTCAGATAAATGAGATCCACGCCCAGCTTCTTCAAATAGGGCAGTTTTTCCCGGATGCCCGCCAGGTTCCCCCCGAAGAAATCGTTGCCCTTGAAATCCGGCCGATCTTGGGTGAAAAGGGGACGCTCCGCCCAATTTTCGTGGTAAATCCGGGCGCCCTTTTCCGGCCGTTTTTGGCAAAAATCGCCCTTGGCGAACCGATCCGGAAAAATCTGATACCAGATCCCGCCGGCCAGGGCCTCCGGAGTTTCAAAGTCCGGCTGATAGACCGTTTGGCGCCATTCCGGCAGCCAATCACCAACGGTGGCGTGAATCCCATCGGTGGTGCCGATAAAGAGGAAGGTTCCATCCTCCTTTTCGGCTTGGAAACGATAAAAACAAAGCCCCACCGCCCGGGGTGCTATTGAACCGGAAAAGACGCCGTTTCCTTGAGGCAGCAGTTCCCCTTCTTGGCTTTGGCCATCCTCCCAACGGAAGATCACCCGCACCTTTACACAGGCAGGCTCATCCTTTAAAATCATCTTGAAAAAGAGCGGCTCCCCCGCTCTTACCGCCCCAAATGGACGTTTATATTCAGTTTTTCTGCTATCAAAAATAATCATAGTAATAGATTATGCGTTTTGGGGCGGTTTGTCAAGAGGAAAATACTCTCAATTTAGTAAATATGCCAATATTCCATTTATGAACGCTCTTAAATTGGTTATTTTAGACAAAATAGATCTTCTTGTTTTATGCAAATAATGGATTTTTCCCATTTTACAAAATTCTATGCTCTTTTTAATGTTAAATGAGTTATAATATATAATAAGAAAGTATGCGGACCGATCGGAAAGGAGTGGCGTTTTTAAATGGATCAATTTCAATTCCCGAAGGATCTGTTTTTCACCGGAGTGAATTACCGGGCCCACCGGTACTTTGGCTGTCATTTGCAAGAGGACGGCACCCGGGTGTTCCGACTTTGGGCTCCCCACGCCCAATGGGTTTCTTTGGTGGGGGATTTTTGTGGCTGGAACACGGCGGCCTTTCCCCTACAAAAAACCGATGACCGAGGCGTTTGGGAAGTGACCTTGGGCGGCCTGGACATCTACGATGCCTATAAATTCGCCATCGGAACAGCCGATGGCCGCACCCTTTTTAAGGCGGATCCCTATGCCAATCATTTTGCTCTTCGGCCGGATACCGCCTCCAAGATCTTTGACATTGAGGGCTATGAATGGGGCGACCGCAAATGGATGAAGGCCCGGGCCAAAAAGAACTATTTCAATAAGCCTATGAGCATCTATGAAGTGCAATTAGGCTCCTGGCTTCAATATGAGGACGGCAACTTCTATTCCTATTCTGCCCTGGCCGATAAGCTTTTAGACTATGTTTGCGAAATGGGTTATACCCACATTGAGCTGATGCCCGTAACAGAATATCCCTTTGATCAATCCTGGGGCTACCAGGTGATGGGCTATTTTGCCCCCACCTCCCGCTACGGCACTCCCTTTGATCTGATGAAACTGATCGATGCAGCCCATCAGCGGGGGATCGGCGTCTTGCTGGATTGGGTGCCCGCTCACTTCCCCCGGGATGCGGCGGGGCTCTTTGAATTCGACGGGCAATGCTGCTATGAATACGAGGATCCCAAGATGCGGGATCATCCGGATTGGGGAACCCGCATCTTCGACTACGGCCGGCCGGAGGTGATAAGTTTTCTCATTTCCAGCGCCTGCCATTGGTTGGAAAATTATCACATCGACGGCCTTCGGGTGGATGCGGTAGCCTCTATGCTTTATTTGGATTACGGCAAAAGCGAAGGACAATGGCGGCCCAATATCTACGGCGACCGGGGCAATCTGGAAGCCATTGAACTTTTCAAAAAATTGAACTATGAGGTTCACGCCTCCTTCCCCGGGGCCATTACCGTGGCCGAAGAATCCACCGCCTGGCCCCACGTAACGGGAACAGAGGACAACGGCTTGGGTTTTGATTTCAAGTGGAACATGGGCTGGATGAACGATTCTCTGAAATATATCTCCAACCCACCCCTCTTCCGCCACGGAATGCAGGGAATGATGACCTTTTCGATGGAATACATCTATTCCGAAAAGTTCATTCTGCCCCTTTCTCACGACGAGGTGGTTCACGGCAAATGCTCCCTTCTGAGCAAGATGCCCGGCACCTATGAAGAAAAATTCCAGAATTTAAAGGCCTTTTATGGCTTTATGATGGGCCATCCGGGCAAAAAGCTTTTGTTTATGGGCGGCGAGTTTGGCCAGTTCATTGAATGGAACGAGAAGCAAAGCCTGGATTGGATGCTTTTGGATTATAAGCCCCATCAACAGCTGCAGGCCTATGTGCGGGAATTAAACAAATTCTATCAAAAGCACCCGGCCTTCTGGGCCCAGGATACCGGCTGGGAGGGCTTTGAATGGATCTCTCTGGATGATACCACCAACTGCGTTCTTGCCTTTTTGCGAAAATGTGAAAAGGAAGAGATCCTGGTAATTGTGAATTTTTCAGAATACGACATCATAGATTATAAACTGGGACTCCCTGAAGCCGGCACCCTGAGCCTGCTTCTGAGTTCCGAAGAGGAGCAGTTCGGCGGTGCAAACCGCTTTAAGAAGCGGCTGACTGTTTCCAAGGGCAAGCCCTTCCACGGACAGCCCTGCTCCACGATTCTGCATCTGCCGCCGTTTTCGGCAAACTATTTCAAATATCGCAAAAATACAGGAGGAGAAGACCATGAAAAATAAAGAAATGATCGCAATGTTGCTGGCCGGTGGCCAGGGCAGCCGACTTTATGTACTGACCCAGGAGACAGCAAAGCCCGCCATTCCCTTTGGTGGTAAATACCGCATCATCGATTTCCCCCTTTCCAACTGCACCAACTCCGGCATCGATACCGTTGGCGTTTTGACCCAGTATCGCCCGCTGGAGCTTCATTCCTACATAGGCAACGGCCAACCCTGGGATCTGAACCGGATGGAGGGCGGCGTAAGCATTCTGCCCCCCTATGTGAGCGGCTCCACCGGTGAATGGTATAAGGGTACCGCCAACGCCATTTATCAAAACATTGAGTTTATTGAAAAATACAACCCGGAATATGTGCTGATCCTTTCCGGCGACCACGTTTACAAGATGGACTACAGCCAGATGCTGGAGTTCCATAAAGAGAAAAATGCCGACGCCACCATTGCAACCCTGCAGGTGCCCATTGAAGAGGCCAGCCGGTTTGGAATTGTGAACGCCGACGACAACGATGCGATTTATGAATTTGAAGAAAAGCCCCCGGTACCCAAGTCCAACCGGGCATCCATGGGCATCTATATCTTCACCTGGTCTAAACTGCGCAAATACCTGATCGATGACGAAAAGGACCCCAACAGCTCCAACGACTTTGGAAAAAATGTTTTACCCGCTATGCTGAATTCCGGCGAACGGATGTTTGCTTGGGCCTTTGACGGCTATTGGAAGGATGTGGGCACCATCGAAAGCCTTTGGGAATCCAATATGGATCTGCTGAACCCCCGCATCCCCCTGAATCTGGCGGACCCCGATTGGAAGATTTATGCCCGCCACGGCCAGAACCTGAAGCCCCAATACATCGGAAAAGGCGTGACCCTGAAGGATTCGATGATCACCGAAAATTGCAGCCTGGAGGGTTGCAGCCTTTGGTACAGCGTTCTGTTCTCCGGCGTGGAGATTGACGAGGGCACGAACCTGAACTCCGCCGTGGTGATGGGGAACGCAAAGATCGGCAAAAATTGCAACATTAAATA
Source organism: Eubacteriales bacterium (assembly GCA_045659565.1). Taxonomy (GTDB): domain Bacteria; phylum Bacillota; class Clostridia; order Oscillospirales; family QAKW01; genus QAKW01. The sequence goes on from JAZOXD010000061.1 coordinate 7,604, forward strand.
TGCCATCATCGCCCCCGGAGCGGTGATCGAAGACGGTGCAGTGATCGGCGCCGAGCCTGAAAATTATGAGGGCGAATGGGGCATTGCTGTGGTAGGCTCCGGTGCAGTTGTAAAAGCCGGGCAGACCGTTTTGCCCAATGAAATGATCAAACCGAACGCGGTTAAAGACGGATCGAAGGAGGCATAAATCATGAACGCTTTGGGTATTATTTTTTCTGAACACTATAATCAACAAAATACTGCCAACGAGCTGACCCGTTTCCGGGCACCGGCGGGCCTGCCCTTTGCCGGCCGCTACCGCACCATTGACTTTACCCTTTCTGCCATGGTGAACGCCGGCATCACCGATATTGGCATCATTGCCGCCCAGAATTACGGTTCCATGATCGACCATCTGGGCAACGGCGAGGATTGGGATCTGAACCGCCGCAGAGGCGGACTGATGATGCTGACTCCCATGGCCTGGCCCGGTGCCGACAAAGCATCGTACCGGGGACGGCTGGATGCTCTGCGCGCCTTCCGCACCTACATTGAAGAGAGCAAAGCCGAACTGGTGGTACTGGCTTATGGCGGAACAGTTGCCAGCGTGGATTTGCAGGCCATGGCAAAGGAACACAAGAAAAACGGCGCTTATCTGACCGTTGCCTACAGCCAGATCCCCGGCAATGTGGGAGAAGCGATTTTGGAGACCACCGCCGATGGACGGATCACCAAACTTTCTTATCAGTTGAGCGAGGACGAAAGTGCCAAGCCCTATTCCCTGGGCCTCTTTATGATGAACCGGGAAGATTTGGCGGAATTCCTGCTGGAAGCCGAAAACAATGACTATACCAATATGAATCGGGATCTGATCCAGCATCATCTGAAGGATCAGTTGATCTACGGTTACCACCACACCGGCTATGCCCGGATCGTTCAAAGCACCACCGACTATTTCAAGGCCAGTATGGATATGCTGGATAAGAACCTGAAGGCGGAACTGTTCCCCGAAGCCCGACCGGTTTACACCAAGGTCAAGGATTCGGTCCCCACCCTTTATGACTATGATGCCCAGGTGGAAAACAGCTTAATCGCTGACGGGTGTGTCATCCGGGGCATTGTTAAAAATTCCATCATCTTCCGCGGGGTAACCGTTGAAGAAGGCGCGGTGGTGGAAAATGCCATTTTGATGCAAAAGAGCGTTGTTGAAGAAGGGGCCAAGATTGATTGCGGCATTCTGGATAAAAACAGCCGCATCAATGCCGGCACCGTTCTGAAGGGCTCAGCCCATCTGCCCTTTGTGGTGGGCAAAAACAAAAACGTTTAAAGGCGGTAAAAAGCGATGAAAATCTTATATGCTGCCAGCGAAGCTTCCCCTTTTATTAAAGTAGGTGGTTTAGGCGATGTAGCCGGGGCCTTGCCCAAGGCCCTTTGCCGGGCCGGGGATGATTGCCGGGTGATTATGCCCTATTACAGCGCCATTCCCAACGCCTTGAAGGAAAAATGCGTGCTGCGCACCGAGTTTTATCTGAATAACGCCTGGCGCCACCAAAAATGCGGCGTTTACGAAGCAAATATCGACGGCGTAACCTATTATCTTCTGGACAACGAATTTTATTTCGACCGTCCCCAGGTTTACGGAGAATTTGACGATGGCGAGCGCTTTGCCTTTTTCTCCCGTGGAATTTTAGAGGTTCTGCCGCTGATCGATTTTATTCCGGATGTGCTCCATTGCAACGATTGGCACACTGGTTTGGTGCCGGTATTGCTGGATGCCCAGTTCCGCAATCGACCGGGTTACGGCGCCATCAAAACCGTTTTCACCATTCACAACATCGAATTCCAGGGCAAATACGATCCCTATATTTTAGGGGATATTTTCGGGCTGGATGAGCAGGCCAAGCCCCTGCTTTTCTATAACGATTGCCTGAATCTGATGAAGGGTGCCATTGAATGCTCCAATAAGGTAACCACCGTTTCCAAGCGGTATGCAGAAGAAATTATGAGCCCGCCCAAATCCTGCGAGCTGGAGCATATTCTGGGCGCCCGAAGTTATAAGGTAAGCGGCATACTCAACGGCATCGATACCGATCTTTTTGATCCTGCCACCGATCCCCGGATTGCCGCCAACTACACCGCCAAGACCCTTGCCCAAAAGAAAGAAAATAAATATGCCCTGCAACGGGAACTGGGCTTGCCGGAAACCGACCAGGTTCCCCTGTTTGGAATGGTAACCCGTTTGACCCATCAAAAGGGGCTGGAGCTCTTAAAGGATAAGCTGGACTGGCTGGCAAGCCAAAAGGCCCAGATCGTGATTTTGGGCACCGGCGAAGCGGAATACGAGCAATTCCTGCGGGAATGCGCTGATCGGCACGAAAATCTCAAAGCTTGCCTGGCCTTCGACGGCGCTTTGGCCCAGCGGATTTATGCGGGGTGCG
>JAZOXD010000062.1:0-2107 GCA_045659565.1 Eubacteriales bacterium
ACTTCTGTGTAGACGGGGTGGTTTATCCCGATCGCCGCCCCTCTCCCGGTTTGCCGGAGCATAAAAACGTGATGCGTCCCGCCCGCTTCAAACATCTGGAAGGGGACCGCTGGCAGGTGGTAAATCACCTGGATTTTCTGAACCTTAAGGAGGTTTGCACCGTATCCTATGCAGCCCTGTGCGAAGGGGTGCCCTATGCCCAAGGGGTATTGGGCTCCTTGGACGTTTCTCCCCGGGGAACCAAGGAATTCACCCTTTCCTTGCCCCAAGCCCCCAAGGGGAAATGCGTTGTTCGCTTTACCTTGACCCAGAAGAAAGATTACCCCTGGGCCCCAAAAGGCTACGAATTGGGCTTCGATGAAACGGTGATTCAACCTTATGCCCCCGCTTGTTACCAAGGGAAGGGCCAAGGAATTTCCCTGGAAGAAGACGATGAACAGGTGGTGGTGAAAAGCCAATATTTCAATTACGTTTATTCCAAACGTCTCGGCACCTTTGTCAGTATGAAAAAAGCCCACGGGGAACTGTTGGCCAAACCCATGGAATTCAATGTTTGGCGGGCCCCCACGGATAACGACCGTAAGATTCGTTTGGAATGGGAAAAGGCGGGCTATCATCGCCTGATCTACCGCCCCTATGAAACGGTAACAGAAGCAGGGGAGGATGGGGCCGTTATCCGTGTCCGTATGGGCGCCGCCCCCGTTTATTTACAAAATGCCTTTACCTTCAACGTTACTTACCGCATCTTTGAACGGGGTGAACTTTATGTGAAAACAGAAGTTAAACGGAACTTGGCATTTCCTTACCTGCCCCGCTTCGGCCTGCGGCTGTTCCTGAACCAAAAAGACCACCAAAACGTATCTTATCTGGGCTACGGCCCGGGGGGTTGCTACGTAGATCTGCGTCAGGCCCAACGTTACGGCCAGTTTACCCATTCTGTCGATCATTACGAACCCTTTATCAAACCCCAGGAAAATCTCAGTCACGGGGAAACCCAATGGCTCCAAACGGGCACCCTGAAGGTGACAGCCCAATCCGCTCCCTTCTCCTTCAATGCCTCCCGCTTTACCCAAGAAGAACTGGAGTCCAAGGCCCACGATTTCGAACTGGAAAAATCTCCCTACACCGTCCTTTGCCTGGATGGTCGGATGAGCGGGATCGGAAGCGGTTCCTGCGGCCCTCAATTGGATCCGATGTATCAGTTGAATGAATCGGAATTTTCCGTAGATTTTTTAATGGAGTTTTAAAACAAATAAAAAATCACCACCCGACAGGGTGGTGATTTTTTTGGTGGGAGTTAACGGGCTCGAACCGCTGACCCTCTGCTTGTAAGGCAGATGCTCTCCCAGCTGAGCTAAACTCCCAAATGGTGACCCGAACGGGAATGGAACCCGTGATACCGGCGTGAAAGGGCGGTGGCTTAACCGGTTGACGATCGGGCCAGGATTGGTTCCTTATTCGGAGCCTTTATATAATACACTATTTGAGTATACTTGTCAAGTGTTTTTTTGAAAAATATGTTTTTTTATCACGACGAAGCCGTGGATATCATCAAAACGAAGTTTTGTATCTCATCTTTGCGAAAGAAAATACACACTTCGAGTGATGAAATACAGCCTGACGGCCGATGCAATAGCCCCGGCGGGCGATTCCGTCCACCACGCACTGTGCGTTGATTCCATACCAAGCCATCGGCTTAGATAAAAAATAAGAGCAAGTCTTTTGACTTGCTCTTATTTTTGGTGGGAGTTAACGGGCTCGAACCGCTGACCCTCTGCTTGTAAGGCAGATGCTCTCCCAGCTGAGCTAAACTCCCAAAAATGGTGACCCGAACGGGAATCGAACCCGTGATACCGCCGTGAAAGGGCGGTGTCTTAACCGCTTGACCATCGGGCCATTGGTGGCGGTAATAGGATTCGAACCAATGACACTGCGGGTATGAACCGCATGCTCTAGCCAACTGAGCTATACCGCCATAGACAACGTTGATATTTTACCCTAAACAAACCCGTTTGTCAACACTTTTTTTGAAAAAATTATTTTTTTCGAAAAACGGTCCATCCTATTATAAAAAGAAGGGAGTGTATATTAAATGGACGAAGAAAAA
>JAZOXD010000063.1:0-21297 GCA_045659565.1 Eubacteriales bacterium
GATGATCCGTGCTTTCCGGGAAAATGAAGACATCCATACCGTCACCGCTGCAACGGTATTCGGTGTTCCGGCTTGGATGGTCACCCCTGAAATGCGTCGCCACGCCAAAGCGGTGAATTTCGGTATTGTTTACGGAATTTCTGATTTTTCTCTGGCGGGGGATATCGGGGTCACCAAAAAAGAGGCAAAAGCCTATATCGATCAATATCTGGCTCGTTACAGTGGCGTGCGGGATTATATGACCGGTATTGTTGAACAGGCCCGCCGGGACGGCTTTGTTACCACTCTGATGGGACGTCGTCGCTACCTGCCGGAATTGAAATCCTCGAATTTCATTCAACGCTCTTTTGGGGAACGGGTGGCTTTGAATACCCCCATCCAAGGCACCGCCGCCGATATCATCAAAATTGCGATGGTCAGGGTTTGGAAAAGTCTGCGTCGTGAAGGGTTAAAGGCCCATCTGATCCTGCAGGTTCACGATGAGCTGATTCTGGAATGTGACCGCGCCGATGCGGATCGTGCGGCGGAGCTTCTGCGCCGAGAAATGGAAGGTGCGGCAGAGCTCTCTGTTGCGTTGATTGCCGAGGTACAGAGAGGCGAAAGCTGGTATGATTGTAAATAAAATGACGGCGGCCACCGCCCCTTTGGCGGCCCGTCTGGAAGAAAAACTCTTTTCTCATCCTTGGCGAGAGGCGGATTTTATGGCCTCTCTTTCGGATCAAAGCCGTTGCTTTTTGACGGCCATGGATGATGATGTGTTGGTGGGCTATTGTGGCCTGCAGGCGGCAGGGGATCAAGGGGATGTGCTCACGATTGGTGTTGATCCGGATCGTCGCCGCCGGGGAATCGGTCAGATATTGATGAAATCCTTGATTCAGAAAGCCATTCAAATGGAGGTGCAAAGCCTTTTTTTAGAAGTGCGGGAATCCAACGAAAGTGCCCGCGGACTTTATGAAAAATTAGGCTTTCAGCTTGCCGGTAAACGTCCCGGTTATTATAAAGATCCTGCTGAGGATGGCCTGATCTATGTTTTGGAGGTTCAAAAATGAATATTTTAAGCATCGAAAGCTCCTGCGACGAAACCGCGGTAGCGGTGGTGCGGAACGGTCGGGAGGTTTTGGCCAATGTGGTGTTCTCCCAGATCGATGTGCATAAGGTTTATGGCGGTGTGGTGCCGGAGATCGCTTCCCGCTATCATATTGAAAAAATCTCTCAATTAGTCGATGAATGTCTGGAAAAAAGCGGCTTGAAGCCGGAAGAACTGGATGCAGTTGCTGCAACAGCGGCTCCGGGTTTGATCGGCGCTTTGTTGGTGGGCTTGAATTTTGCCAAGGGCTTTGCCTATGCTCACAATTTACCCCTGATTCCGGTTCATCATATCCGGGGCCATGTGGCTGCAAATTATCTGGCCTATCCCGAACTGAAGCCGCCCTTTTTAGCAATGATCGTCAGCGGTGGCCATTCCCACATCGTATTGGTGAAGGATTATACCGATTACCGGATCCTGGGCCGTACCACCGACGATGCCGCCGGCGAAGCCTTTGATAAAGGCGCCCGGGTAATGGGGCTGGGTTACCCCGGTGGTGTCTATATGGACCGCCTGGCAAAGGAAGGGGATCCTAAGGCGATCCGTTTTCCGCGTGTGTCTTTTAAGGATGCACCATATAATTTTAGTTTTTCCGGGGTTAAGACTGCCATCGTTAATTATCTCCATAATGCGCAGCAAAAGGGAATTGAACTGAATATGGCGGATGTGGCGGCCTCTTACAGTGATGCCATCACCGGTGTGCTGGCAGATAAGTTTTTGCAATGCGCCAAGGATCACAACCAAAAAACTTTGGTCATTGCCGGTGGTGTCAGCGCCAATTCCATGCTTCGTCAAAAATTGCAGGAAGGCCTGGCAAAGGATCAAACCCTTTATATGCCGCCCCTTTCTCTTTGCGGAGATAACGGTGCAATGATCGGTGCCCAGGGTTATTATGAATTTTTAGCCGGAAATGTTGCAACTTTGGATCAAAATGCTCTGTCTGCATATTCTATCGAAAAACAATTATGTTAACTAATAATTATCAACAGACCATTTAATAAAACCTGTTCAAAACTCTGTTAATAATGTTAAAAACAAGGGTTAACGGGCTTTTTCTTGTTCAAAAATCTGTTGATAATGTGAAAAACATCTTTGAAAAATAATTTATCAAAAAAATTATGTTATTTTTTGCGATTGCAAAAATGTGCAAAAATAGCAAAAATGGGGTGAAAAAATGAAAAAAAGGGGAGCGGTCGGAACCTATCTGGTGCTGGTGGCGGCGGTGCTTCTTTCAAAGGTTTTGGGAATGGCAAGAAATATGCTGCTTTCTCGCTTTTACGGAACAGCAACGCCTATGGCAGATGCTTTTATTGCTGCCAGCAACCTGCCCCTGACCCTTTATGATGTAACCTTGGGAACGGCGATTGCGTCGGCCTTTGTTCCGGTTTTTAATGAAAAACTCACCAAAAACGGCAAGGAACCGGCAGAACGCTTTGGCAGTAATTTTTTGAATATTACTGTCCTGATTGCGGGGTTGGTTACTTTATTGGGGATCCTTTTTCCAAAAGCGGTTCTGAACCTTACGGCCGGTGGTCTTCAGGGCGAAGCCCTGGGCTATGCGGTCAATTTGGTGCGGATCATTCTGCCGGTGATGTGTATTGCAACAGGTGTCTATATCTTTATCGGCATTCTGCAATCCTACAGTTCCTTTGTGGCGCCGGCCTTGGTCTCTTTGGTTTTCAATGTGGTCACGATCCTTTATTTTTTGATATTTGACCGTCATTTCGGCATTTATGGGTTGGGGGCTGCTTTTACCATTGGTTGGCTTTTACAACTGTTTTTTCTGTTTCCTTCATTATATAAGAACAAGTTTCGCTACAGCCCGGTCCTTTCTTTTCGGGATCCGGATATCCGCCGTGTGCTGGTATTAACCTTGCCACTGTTTGTGGCAGCCTTGGCTCAGCCTATTAATCAACTGATCTCATCCAATATCAGTTCCACCTTGGGACAGGGAATGTTGTCCTCTGTAAACTACGCCTATCAGGCCTATTTTATTGTGGCGGGCATCTTTTCCTATTGCTTAACCAATCTGTTCTTTCCGGAAATGAGCCGGTGTTTTTCCCGTGGGGATCAAACAGCAGCAGAAGGCATTTGCCGCAAAATGCTGGGTTCCATATCTGTAATTGTTCTGCCGATTATGGCTTTTATGATCGGTAATAGCAAGCCGGTGATCCGTTTGCTGTATGAGGGCGGCGAATTCACCGCCGAGGATACATCCAGGGTAGGGATGTTGCTGGCGATCTATGCCTGCGCAATGCTGTTCTATTCCTATCAGGAAATTTTAAACAAATATTTTTATTCAATGCAAAAGGTTTACGGGCCGGTGATTACCGCCTTGGCGGGAATTGCCACCAATCTGGCCGTATCCCTGGTGGCTTCCCGCTATTGGGGGGTCAATGGTTTGGCTATCGGCACTTTGGCTGCAGCTTTTGTAATGGCTTTGGTGTTGCTGATCCTTACCAGCCGTACCACTCCCGGTGTATTGAACCGGCAACTTCTGTTTGGTATCGGCAAAGATCTGGTGGCTGCAGCCGGCCTGTTTGTGGCCGGGCGTGAGGTACGCATTTTGTTGAATGGCTTCCTTGCCGGAAAAATAGGGGATATTCTGGCGCTTTTGGGCGGTTTTATTGCCGGTTTGCTGGTTTATCTTGTTGTTTTGCTGCTTTTAGGTTCCACAGAACTGAAAGAATTGCTTCAATTGGTCAAAAATAGAAAAAATAAAGCGTAAAATCACGAAAAATCGGTCGCGAATAATTGTCGATTTAGTCAAACATACAAAAGTGAACGCCAACTCTTGACGAACGGCAAAAAGTTCGATAATATATTAAAGGTTAATAAATTTTAATATGAATTTTAGGGGGATCTCCTATGTTTAGTAAGTCTGTTAAGGTGACCAATAGCGTTGGCCTTCATGCCCGTCCGGCTACCTTTTTTATTCAAAAAGCAAACGAATTCAAAAGCTCAATTTGGGTGGAAATCGGCACTCGCCGTATCAACGCCAAAAGCCTTTTGGGTATTCTGTCTTTGGGTATTATTAAGGGAACCGAAATCAACGTGATTGCTGATGGCGCTGATGAAGAAGGCGCTGTTTCCGCATTGGTTGAGTTGGTGGAAAAATTAGAAGACTAAACTCAAAAATGTGGCACTGCGGGCTTTTTATATAGCACGCAGTGCTTTTTTCGTGCAATGAAAGGAGTATAAAAAATGGAACTGATCTTATCTCCGTCTATTCTTTCGGCGGATTTCGCCAATCTTCAAAGAAACACTGCAGAAGCAGTGGAAGGTGGAGCACAATGGCTTCATATTGATGTAATGGATGGGCAGTTTGTGCCCAATATTTCCTTTGGCGCACCCATTATCAAATCTCTGCGCCCGGTTAGCGATGCCTTTTTTGATGTGCATTTGATGATCGACCGCCCGGAACGCTTTTTGGATGATTTTCTCAAAGCCGGTGCCGATCTGATCTGCGTGCATTTGGAGGCAACCGATGCCATTGAGGAAATTGCAGAGCGTGTTCACGCCGCCGGCAAGCAATTTGCTATTGCTGTTAAGCCTAAAACGCCGGCTTCTGCTTTGGAAAAATATCTGCATCTTTGCGAAATGGTGTTGGTGATGACGGTTGAACCCGGCTTCGGCGGTCAAAGCTTTATGGAGGATATGATGCCTAAGGTATCTGCCTTCAAATGCTTGCGCGAAGAAAAAGGCCTTTCCTATCGTATCCAGGTAGATGGCGGGATTAACAGCGAAACCGTTAAAACTGCTGCGAAGGCCGGTGCTGACGTTTTTGTAGCCGGCTCTGCCGTTTTCAAGCCCGGCGAAACCACTCAGAATGCCCGCTCCTTTATTGAGATTTTTAAAACTCTTTAAGAGGAACGCTCTATGAAAGAACAGAAGCATATTTCCTGGAAACGTGTTCTGAATAGCAGCCCGATCCGTTATTCAGTCGTTGGCATCTCCACAACAATGGTCAACTACCTGGTTTATTTTCTGTTTTCCTTAAGCTTTGATATCAATGCGCATGCAGGTCTGTTACAGTCCACCTATCTTTGGATCGCCAATGGGCTGGCCTGGATTGTTTCTGTAACCTATTCCTTTTTCGGGAACCGTAATTATGTGTTCCGGGCACGATTGGGGAAAAAACGGATGATTTATCAGGCCATCAGTTTTTACGGCTTCCGCTTTTTAAGCGGTGTTGCCGAAACCGTGCTCCTGAATATTCTGGTAACTTCATTTGGCATGCTGGATCTTTGGGCTAAGTTGCTGGGGACTTTATTGGCAACGATAATTAACTATTTTGTGGGTAAATATCTTACCTTTCGGGTCAAAAAAGAAAAATGAAGCGAGCAATTATAAATTGCTCGCTTTGTTGTTTTTGACCTAACATTTTTCCATTGCAGATTGGTTTTCGGTTTGCTAAAATAATAGGTAAAGGAGGTTGATCTTATGGAATTTCAATTAACTCACGGGAATCCCGGCGCCCGGCTGGAAATTGCCCGTCAATGGACCGAAAATGAAGTGTTGTTTGTAGAAGTCAGAATGACCCTGCCGGAACCCGCTGTTCCGGAAAGTTTCCGCCTTTGTTGGAGCATCCCGGCGGTGGAAATTTATTCTGTTTACAGCCCCGTAAAATGGGAAAATAAGTGCATCAGGCCAAATTGGGGTAAAAACAGCACCGATTCTCGCCTTGCTTCCGGAATACCTCTTCATCAACTGGTATCTGTTGACAGTATGAATCGTTTGTGTGTGGCGGTTTCTGATGCTTTTAAGCCCCTGAATATCCGCTCCGGCGTTTCCGAGGAAACCGCTCTGATGGAATGTTATGTGGAATTTTTTACTGCTCCTACCACCGCTATATCCGAATATACCGCTGTTGTGCGGATCGATCAACGCTCTGTCCGCTATGAGGAAGCGGTGCGGGATGTGGTTGCTTGGTGGGAAAAGGAATGTGGCTATCAGCCGGCGGAGGTGCCGGAAGATGCCCGCTTGCCGATGAATTCTCTTTGGTATAGTTTCCATCAGCAATTGGAGCCTCAAAAGATTTTGGAACAATGTCGGCTTTCCAAGCCTTTGGGGATGGAAACTGTTATCATCGACGACGGTTGGCAAACCGATGATAATAATCGGGGCTATAGTTATTGCGGCGATTGGGAACTGGCCACCGGCAAGATCCCGGATATGCGAAAATTGGTGGATGAAATCCACCAAATCGGGATGAAGGTGATCCTTTGGTATTCCGTTCCCTTTGTGGGGGTCTATTCCAAGGTTTATGAACGTTTTAAGGATATGGTCCTTTCTCAAACTAATAAGCATATGTCCCTGGACCCCCGTTATAAAGAGGTTCGGGATTACCTGATCGGTATCTATACCAAGGCGGTCACTGAATGGGATCTGGATGGGCTTAAATTGGATTTTATCAATAGTTTCAGCCTTTCCGAGTATTCCATGAAGTTCGATTCTCGTAGGGATCACCAATGCCTGGAGGAAGCGGTAGATCGTTTGATGGAAGATGTGTTATCCGCATTGAAGGCGATCAAGCCGAATATTATGATCGAGTTTCGCCAGCCCTATGCAGGCCCCGCCATTCGCAAATATGGCAATATGCTTCGGGTAAGGGATTGTCCCAATGATTATATTGCCAATCGTTCGAATTCTGTTTCCCTGCGGCTCACCTCCGGGCAGACGGCGGTTCATTCTGATATGCTGATGTGGCATCCCGAGGATACCCCGGAGGCGGTTGCCACCCAATTAGCGGGCATCCTCTTCTGCGTACCTCAGATTTCCATTTGGATCGATCGTTTGCCGGAAACTCAATATAAAACCCTCCAATACTACCTCATCTTCTGGCGGGAGCATCGGGAATTGTTGTTGGATGGTAAGCTTTGGGCCGATCATCCCGAGTCCACCTATAGCCGTGTGTTCTCGGAATTGAATGGTTCCGCCATTGGCGTTCTCTATTCGGATCCCGTTTTCGACAATACCTATAAAAACTTGATTTTGGTCAATGTAACAGGTCAGGAAAACCTGATCCTAAAAAACAGCATCGGCAAATCCTACCGTGTTGTAAATTGTATGGGGAGTAGTGTTTCTCAAGGCATTATTCAAAACGCTCTTGAAGAATTGCAGGTTCCCCAAGGCGGAATGCTTTACATCCAATAAAAAGGATCCACCCGTCAGGGTGGATCCTTTTGTCATCAGATCTTTTTTAACTTATCGGTCCATTCAAAAATGTCCTTTTCTTCCGCTATGCCGTCAAATTGGGGGGTACCCAAAACATATCCGCTCTGCGCTCGTTTTTCATGGTGGTAATCGCTGCCCCTGCTGTAAAACAGGCCGTGCTTTTGGCAAAGCCCCATCAGGTAATCCCGCATTTCCTCGGTGTGGCAGGGATACCAAACCTCCAGCCCATCGGGCTTTACGTCCAAAATCAGATTTTCCATCATCTCATAAAGATTTCGATCATAGCTTCCGGGGTGGGCGACTACCGCCACTCCGCCCAAACTGTGGTAAAAATCCACGATCTCCTTGGCGGTGGGCACCACGTTGTCCAAAGGGCGGTAAAAGGGGCTTTCGGGATTTCCTAATTCCCATCGCTGGTAAGCCATCATTTGTTCCAAGGCCTCGGGGCGGGTGACCAGCGCTCGGTTTTCGGGGTATTTCAACATATTTTTCCAAAGGGCAAAGCGGCCGGGATGCTTGGCGTTCCGCACCTCCTCCTCGTCGAAGGGGAAGCCCCGCTCCCGATAGATCTTGAATAGATCCTCCAACTCCAACCGTGCCTTTTCCTCCAAGGAGGGGTAGTGCTCGGTAATATAAGGGGCTGCGTCCTCAGGCTCGAAGCCATAACCTAAAATTTCCATGGCATAGCCTTTATAGTGGCAATTCAGTTCACAGCCTGTTATGATCTCGCCGGAAAAAAGCTTCCGTATTTCGGGATCCTGCAGATCCCGGTATCCGTCAACGCTGTAATGGTCGGTAATCGAGATTAGTTTTAAATTTGCTTTTTCGCATTCTGCCAGAAGCTCGGCGGGGGTATATGCTCCGTCCGAGGCAGTGGTATGCATATGAAAATCGATCATTTTTTATACCATCCTTAATGTTTTTGCCCAGCCGTAAATTTCATCGGTGGGATAGATTTCTTTTAAGGCCGGGATCCCCAGCCTCCGAAGATTGCCGTCGGGCACCGGACGATGAAAATCACTTCCGCCGGAGTAGATCAGATTATATTTTTTACAAAGACCTAATAAATGCTCCCGTTGCTCCGGGGTGTGGCTGCCATACCAAGCCTCTAAACCATCCGGCTTGGCCTCTTGAATCAAACCCTCTAAACGTTGGTAAACCCACGGTGTGTAGGTGGCAGGGTGGGCAATGATGGCCTTTCCGCCTAAAGAATGGATCATCTCGCAAATGGTTTTAGGATCTGGTCGGAATTCTGCAATGCTATGAAAAAACGGGCTCTCAATATTTCCGTATTCCCAACGGAAAAAGTGCCCGAAATCCCATTCCGATTCCGGGTAAATATAATGGGCGCGGTTTTCCGGGTATTGATTGATCTCTAACCATAAAACCCGGGCAATATTGTGGATGCCAACCTGGCTTTCCAGTATCCGGTCTTCATTCATGGTAAAGCCCCGGGCCCGATAGGTGCAGATCGCCTTAAGAATGCTGAGCATCCGTTTCAAACGGGTCTGCTCCGGCGGAAAATATTCAGCCACTGCTTTTCGCAATGCATCCGGATCTGCGCCGAAAGCCAGAATTTCAATGCCCATCCCTTGCAGATGGGTAGAAATTTCGCAACCGGTCAGGATCTCACCGGAAAAAAGGCGCCGGATCTCCGGTTTTCTTAAATCGTCGTAGGCCTCTAAGCGGTTATGATCGGTAATGGCGATCAGCTCCAATCCCAATTTTTCGCATTCCGTTAAAAGCTCTGCCGGACTTAACGTTCCGTCAGAAGCCGTTGTGTGCATATGCAGATCATACATAAATATTACTCCTTTACACAAGTAATAATTGTTCGGCCCAGTTCAAAATTTCTTGGGTGGGGAAGAGGTCCCGCAAATGGGGAAGTCCCAGTGTAGGAACCTCTTTTTCCATATGGTAATCGCTTCCACCGGAAAAGATCAGGTTATATTTTTTGCAAAGGGCGGTCATTTCTTCTCGTTGCTCCGGCGTATGGGAGCGGTGCCAAATTTCTAATCCATCTGGATTGGTGTTCAGAATTATTTCTTCCGTCTGAGCGTAGATTTTCGGATGATAGATTCCGGGATGGGCAATGATGGCTTTTCCGCCTAAAGAATGTATGAAGTCGCAAATTTCCTTTGTGTCCGGCATAAAATCCTCCATGGGGCGGAAGAAGGGGCTTTCCGGGTTGTTCACCTCATTGCGCAAAAAGCGGGTATTGTTTTCTGCGGCTAAAGGATCTGTCAGCCATTTTCGGTTTTCCGGATACTGCATCATCATAGCCTGAATCACATCCCGGCCGGGCCTTGGCGTGTTGCGAAGGGTATCCGTTTCAAAATCACGACGAATGGTATCTGCATCGATGATAAATCCCCGTTCCTTATAAAGAATGATCAGATGCTCCATTTCCAGCCGTTGTTTATCCCGGAGCGGGGGAAAATGCTCGGTGATGTAAGGGGTGGCTGCATCGGGGTCAATTCCGTATCCTAAAACCTCAATAGCTGCGCCTCTATAATGGGCGCTGAACTCGCAGGCCGGCAGAATTTTACCGGAGAATAGGGCACGAACCGAAGGGTCTTTCAGATCCTGATATCCCGCCATGGAAAAATGATCGGAAATAGCAATCATCTCAAGACCTACAGCTTCGCATTTTTGCAAAATTTCCGCAGGTGTGTGTAATCCGTCTGAGGCGGTGGTGTGTATATGAAGATCAATCATTGGGGGCTCCTTTGTGGTGAATTTGGGTCTATTATAACTCTTTCGATCCTTTTCGTCAACAAACTCTTTCCTTTTAAATGGAATTATGATATACTTTTTAAAAATAAAGATAAGGAGAACTCCAATGAAGATATTGGCATTCGATTTTGGCGCCTCCAGCGGCCGCGCCATGGTTGCTACCTTGGAAAATGGCAAAATCAAAATGGAAGAAATCCATCGTTTTTCCAACGATCCGGTGCAGGTGGGGGAAACCTTTTATTGGGATGTTTATCGCCTTTACCACGAGATTAAGCAAGGACTTATGAAAGCAGGGCCGGTGGATAGTATAGGGATTGATACCTGGGGCGTTGATTTCGGGCTCTTGGATGCGGGTGGCCGCCTGGTGGGCAATCCCCGAAACTATCGGGATATTGCCTATGCCGAAGTGGGTCCCGACTTCTTTGATATTGTGAGCGAAAAAGAAATTTACGAAAAAACCGGCGTGCCTTATCTGCCCTTTAATACCCTTTATCAGTTGTATACGCTTAAAAAGCAGCAACCTTGGATGCTGGAAGCGGCCGATACCCTGTTGATGATGCCGGATCTGTTTTGCTATTTCCTCACCGGCGTAAAAAATGCCGATTTTTCCGAAGTTTCCACCAGCTCCATGCTGAATGTCCATACCAAGGATTGGGACAAAGATTTGATCAAAGCCTTGGGATTAAAAGAAAGCTTGTTCCCCAAGATCCATTATGCCGGCCGGGTACTGGGCGAAATTACGCCTGCTTTGGCAGAGGAATTGATGATTTCCCCCGCCAAGGTGATTAGTGTGGGTACCCACGATACCGCCAGCGCCGTTTTGGCTGTTCCTGCAATGGAAGGGGAAGAACCCGTGTTCATCAGTTGCGGAACCTGGAGCTTACTGGGCTGTGAACTGGATGCCCCCATTACCGATGATGAGGCTCGTAAAGTTCGCTTCTCCAATGAAGGCGGCGCCTTTGGTAATGTGCGCTTCTTGCGGAATATTATGGGCCTTTGGCTGATCCAGGAAACCAAACGCTATTATAAAAAAGAAGGGAAAGATTATTCCTTTGAAGATTTGAAAAATATGGCGTTGGAAAGCACGATTACATCTATTATCGATGTGGATGATCAGCGGCTGATGCCTCCCGGCAATATTCCCGGCCGGATCAGAACGATCTGCGAAGAAACCGGCCAACCCGTTCCTCAGACCGATGGCGATGTTCTGCGGGTAATTTACTATAGTTTGGCGCAAAAATATAAAGAAGCCGTTGCCCATCTGGAAAAGGTCACCGGTAAAAAGTTCGATGTGTTGCGGATGGTGGGTGGCGGCATTCAGGATGATCTTCTTTGCCGTCTTTCTGCCAAGGCCACCGGTCTTCCGGTCTATGCCGGGCCTGTGGAAGCAACGGTTTTGGGCAATATCGCCGCTCAGCTTATTGCCCTTGGCGAGGTAAAGGATGTGAAAGAAGCCCGTAAGCTGATTGCTGCTTCCTTCCCGGAAAAAGTTTACCTCCCGGAAGAGGAATAACCGAATGAAAAAAACAATTGCAATCCTCCTGATTGTGGCTTCATTGCTTGCTTTTTCGGGATGTGATAAAAGTTTTCCTACTGTTAATGACAGTTTTAATGTCGCTTTGTGTCAAGGGAATACACTTGCCAGCGAGCAAGGGGAATATCTTTTGATGCGTGGCGAAAACAACGGGAACGCCAATTTGATGCTTTACCACAAAAAGACGGGAAAAGCCCATATTTTAACAGAAAAAGCTGCTTATAAGGTGGGCTTGCTGGAAAATAAGGTTTATTATCGCATTTTGGGCGAAAAGAATCTATATTGCCTGGATCTTAAAACCCGTGAAAGTAAATTACTTCAGTCGGATGTGCAGGAATATCAGGTCAAGGGCGACTTTCTTTATTTTATTAAAAATACGCCTGAACCATGCTTTTACAAAACCGATCTTACCAGTGGAATGACCGTTTCCGTCAAAACAGATTTTGTTGTGAATCGTTTTTGGCTCACTGACTATGGCGTTTATTATTTTAATGAGGAAACCCAACTTCTTCGTGTGATCGCTTCCGATCAGGAGCGTGTGGTTTACAAAGGCGAAAACGAAGTTCTAGCCTCTCTTGTTAGCTTGGGCGGTGCAGATATTGCCTTTTTGTCTGTGAGCGGCAAAAAGACAACCGTCAAATCCTATCAGGCCGCTACAAGAACCGTCACCACTCATCTCACCGGTCATTTTTCTGTACTGAATCAGGTTGACGGACAATTGATAACCGCAGACGAAACAAAGGTTTATTCGATTGATCCCGCTACTGCAACTGTGACTGAAAAATTTCAAGTTCCTGCATATGATTATATCGAGATTATGAGCGATTGCGTTATTTTGTACAATGGCAATCAATCTGCAATCCGCTATTATTAATAAAAACGGCGCAAGCATAAGCTTGCTCCGTTTTTTTAGTTGTCCAGATAAAATTCGACCAATTCTTCCAGCAATTCATCCCGGTCGAGCTTGCGGATCAAAGCCCGGGCATTGTTGTGGTTGGTGATGTAGGTGGGATCCTCGCTGAGGATGTAGCCAACGATCTGATTCAGGGGGTTGTATCCTTTTTCCTTTAATGCCGCATAAACAGCAGTCAGGATATCCTTCATTTTGGTTTTTTCTTCATTTCTCAATTTAAAAGATTGGGTTTGTGTTTTGTCCAGCATCTGAATAAACCTCCTGTGTGTTCTTGCTTTATATTATACACGCCAAAGGTAAATAAAACAAGTGAAATTTTTGAAAAAATCTTTAACTCCGCAAGGTGGCGCCCAGAGCAACGATACCGTCGATCATCTTTTTGATCTTACCGTCGATCTCTTCATCGCTCAAGGTACGGTCACTGGCGCGGAAGGTCAGGCTAAAGGCTACGCTCTTCATCCCTTCGGCAATCTGCTTGCCCTCATAGATGTCAAAGAGCTCCACTTTTTCCAAAATGTTGCCGCCCTTTTCCTTCATTACCTTTTCCATGGCTCCAACCGTCAGCCCCTTCTCACAAAGGAAGGCCAGATCTCGGGTGGTGGCAGGGAACTTGGGCAAACTGTGGTATTCCTTGGCGGGCTTATCGGCTGCCATAATTTCATTAAAGTAAATATTGGCAACAAAAACATCATTGGGCAGGCCGAACTTGGCGGGCACAGAAGGATGAATTGCGCCGATAAAGCCTAACTTCTTGCCCTGATAAAGAATATCAGCAGTTTTGCCGGGGTGTAGAGTGGGGTAATCCTTGGCAGGAACAAATTCCACTTCACCCAAGGGAAGCCCGGCTGCGCTCAGTAATTGCTCGGTAGCGCCCTTCAGTGTATAGAAACTTTCATCCTTACCGTAGCAACCGAAGACATATTCAATCTGTTCGATGGGCAGGGTGTCCTTGCCGGTGTAGGTATAAGTGGTGGCGGGCTCAAAGAGTCTTGCAACCAGATTCCGGTTGTTATAGTTGGTGGCCAAAGCGGTCAAAAGGCTACCCAGAGCGGTGGTGCGCATTACGCTGGTATCCTCGCCCAAGGGGTTGGAAATGGTTACGCATTGGCGGTATTGGCTATCTGCGGGCAATAACAGTTTATCATAAACCTTGGGGCTGATAAAACTATAGGTGCAGATCTCGCTGTAGCCGGCGGCCAGAAGTGCATTATCCATTGTTTTTTGCATATTCTGCTCGGGGGTCAACATGCCCTGCGTGGTGGCCATATGAACCAAGGTGGTGGGAATATTATTGTAGCCATAAAGACGAACAATTTCTTCTGCCAGATCAGCTTCGCCTTCCACATCATCCCGGAAGGTGGGGACCAGAACCTCCCAGGGGTTTTTGCTGTCGTCTACCTTGAATTCCAGCATCTCCAGGGATTCCTTCATAAATACTTCGTCGATTTCAGTGCCCAGGAAGGCGTTTACCTTATCGGGGCGCAGGGTAACAGTATGAGCAGGGCGGGTATCATTGTTGACATCCAGCTTGCCGGCCACAACAGTAGCGCCGGCCAATTGCTCAGCCAGTTCGCAAGCCCGATCCAAGGCTCCTTCCACCAAAGCGGGATCCAAGCCCTTTTCATAGCGGGAAGAGGCATCGGTCCGCAGTCCCAATGCGCGTGAGGCCTTCCGAACAGTCACGCCGTCGAAATTGGCAGATTCAAAAACGATGGTGGCGGTATCTTCTTTAACTTCGCTGTTCAAGCCACCCATAATGCCGGCAACAGCAATGGTGCCTTCTCCGTCGGCAATGGTCAACATGGTGGAAGATAGGGTGCGTTCCTGGTTATCCAGGGTGACGAACTTTTCGCCCTCCCCGGCCATCTTCACCTTAATCTCCTTGCCCCGGATATCCCGGTAATCAAAGGCGTGCATAGGCTGGCCGTATTCCAGCATGATGTAGTTGGTGATATCAACGATGTTGTTGATGGGGCGAACGCCAACGGCATAAAGCCGATTGCGGAGCCAAAGGGGAGAAGGTCCAATTTTGACATTTTTAACCACCCGGGCGCTGTAGCGGGGGCAGGCCTTGGGATCTTCCACCGAAATCTTCAGATAATTCTCAATGGTATCGTCAGCAGCTTCTGTAAAGGAAGGAACGTGCTTGTTGAAGGGACGGCGGTAGGTGGCAGCGGCCTCTCTTGCCAGACC
This sequence comes from Eubacteriales bacterium, assembly GCA_045659565.1. Taxonomy (GTDB): domain Bacteria; phylum Bacillota; class Clostridia; order Oscillospirales; family QAKW01; genus QAKW01. The sequence goes on from JAZOXD010000063.1 coordinate 14,641, forward strand.
GATCACAGAAAGGCAATCGGGACGGTTGGGGGTGATCTCGAATTCGATCATGGGATCATTCAGCCCTAAAGCTTCATCGATGGGGGTTCCGGGCTTGTATTCCCCGGGCAGAATCATAATGCCGTCTTCGATGCATTCAGGAAAATTGCCAACGGTCAGGTTCAACTCACCCATAGAGCAGAGCATCCCGTTGGAGGGCAAACCACGCAACTTACCTTTTTTGATCTTGGTACCGGTGGGCAACAAGCTATTGTCCAGGGCGGCGGGTACATAATCACCCTCTTTTACGTTTTGAGCGCCGGTGATGATCTGAACCGGCTCTGCTTCGCCAACATCCACCTGGCAGATCTGCAGATGGTCGCTGTCGGGATGGGGTTCCACCTTCAGAAGATGGCCCACAACCACCCGACTGATGTTATCGTTCCAGCAGCTGAAGGTTTCCACCTTGGAGCCGCTCATGGTCATATCTTTTGCAATATCGGCGGCAGATTCCGGAAGGTCCAGAAAATCAGCCAGCCATCCTTTTGTTACATTCATCGGTCAAACTCCTCCTCTTAAAACTGTTCCAAAAAGCGCAGATCGTTTTCAAAGAACAATCTGAGGTCATCAATGTTGTAGCGCCGCATTACGATCCGCTCCAGCCCTAAGCCAAAGGCAAAGCCGCTGTATTCTTCCGGATCGATGCCGCAGTTCTTCAAAACCTTGGGGTGTACCATACCGGCGCCCAGGATCTCAATCCAGCCTTCATTTTTACAAAGGCGGCAGCCCTTGCCCTCGCAGGCAAAGCAACGAATATCCATTTCAGCAGAAGGCTCGGTAAAGGAAAAATGGTGGGGACGGAAGCGTACCACTGCATCTTCTCCGTAAAGCCGCTTAGCAAACAACTCCAGGGTACCCTTCAGGTCGCTCATCCGGATATTCTTATCCACAACCAGGCCCTCGATCTGATGGAACAGGGGAGAATGGGTGGCATCCACTTCATCGGAGCGGTAAACCCGTCCCGGTGCGATTACCTTGATAGGCGGTGCTTGATTTTCCATTACGTGCACCTGAACCGGAGAAGTCTGGGTGCGCAGTAAGATGTTTTCGGTGATATAGAAGGTGTCTTGGGTATCCCGTGCAGGATGGTTGGCGGGCATATTCAAAGCCTCGAAGTTGTAGCGATCCAGTTCAACCTCCGGGCCGCTGGCAATCTGAAAGCCCATCCCCAAAAAGATATCTTTAATTTCGTCCAGTACCTGGGTCATCGGATGTTTTTTGCCGGGAACAGGTGCAACACCGGGAACGGTAACGTCCAACTGTTCTTCCCGCAAACGGCGCTCCAGCTCCATTGCTTCCAAGGCACCGACTTTTTCTTCCAAAGCCGCTTCAATCTCGCCCCGCAGTTCATTTACCATAGCGCCCATTTTGGGTCGTTCTTCGGGTGAAAGGGCACCCATTCCTCTCAAAAGTGCGGTTAATTCACCCTTTTTCCCCAAAAATCGAACCCGGATCGCTTCCAGTTCCGCTTTGGTCTGGGTTTCCTCCAGCCGTGCCCGCGCCTCTGCGCGGATGGCTTCCAGCTTTTCTTTCATAAATCTATCCTCCAAATAATATTAACAAAAAATAAAAACTCGTCCCTAAAAATAGGGACGAGTATCATAAACCCGTGTTACCACCCTGATTCCGGCAAATTTCGCCGGCGCTCAATGCCTTGCTAACGGCAGGCCACCGTTGCCCCTTCAAGGGCACCGCTCCCGGGTTGAAAATGGATCAAAAGCCCTTCCGAAAGATGCTTTCAGCCGATGGCATCTTCTCTCTGGCGGGGGTCATTGGATCTTTAAACGCCCGTTCGTTGCGTTTATACTTGATAATTTTAACATAATGTTTTTGTAAAATCAATAGTTTTTCATTGAAAAGAGCGGAATTATATGCTAAAATAAAGTAAATTAATCCCGATTGGAGGCCAATTTCTTGGAAAATTTTATCGAATATTGCTTGCCTTATAAACTGACCGCACAGGATCAACTGAAGCGGTTGGTGTATACTGCTGCTCCAATGGTGCTGGGTGTGATTTTGATCATGCTTCTGGGCCCGATTGGAATCCTGCTTTGTGCCGGTTGCTGCTATCTGGCTTATCGGGTATTTCTCTCTTTCTTTTTTGAATATGAAGTCACCCTTTTGGAAAATGAGATCACTTTCACCAAAATTATCAATAAAGAGCGCCGCAAGGAACTGATGAAAGCGGATATTTCCAAAACCGAAAGCTACGGTTTGTTGGCTGAACGGAAGGATTCCTCTGTAAAGGTTCGTTCCTTCTTGAGTCATCAGGGAGAAGAACCGGAGTATTATTGGCTTACCCGGAATGCCAAGGATGAAAAGGTTTGTATTTTGTTCCAGCCCACTGATGCAGTGCTGCAGGTCTTTGAAGTACGCGCCCGGGGGAAAAAGAGATGAATCCCGTTGTTCATCCACTCGATATGCGTCGGATCGACGAAATGGTGGTGGAAGAGGGGTATTATACCTCTCTTGAACTGATGCAAAATGCCGCAGAAGCACTATATGAGGAAGTTGCCGCCGAATTGGATCGTTGCGGAATTTCCAAAGTATTGTTGCTGGCAGGCTTTGGTAATAACGGCGGCGATGCATATGCCTTGGCTCTGTTGCTGCAAAAATATTATCAACCGGCAATTCTGCCGGTGGGGGAGGGAAAACGCTCCCCGGATTGCGAATATTATTATCAAAAATGCCGGGAGGTCGGCATCCCGTTTGTGGAAAGCCACGAGGGGTACCCATTGGTCATCGATGGGGTGTTTGGCAACGGCTTTAAGGGGAATTTGCCGGGGGCTGTTCAAGTGCTGTTCAGCAAAATTCGTGTGCCGGTTATCGCTATTGATGTGCCCAGTGGTATGGAGGCCAAAAGCGGTCGTTGTTCCCCCTATACTTTAAAACCGGAAATGACCGTCACTTTTGCAATGCTTAAGCCCTGCCATTTGTTGGCAGATTGCGGGAAAGTGGTTCTGAAGGATATTGGAATCCCCAAAAAGTTTTATGAGGATGCCCGGTATACAACGCTGGAACCGGTGGTTCGGCCCCGGGATCCACGTGGCCATAAAAACACCTTTGGGTCTGTGGGTCTCTTGGTGGGTGCTGCCCAATACCCGGGCGCAGCCGCATTGGCCCTGACCGGCGCATTAAAAAGTGGTGCCGGTTTGGTTTTTGGTTATTTGCCTTCATTGGCGCGTCAAGCGGCGGCTGCAAAGTTTTATGGCCCTGTCTTGTTGCCGCCTCGCAAATTGTTCCCGCTGAGGTGCAACGCATATCTGGCTGGCAGCGGATTGGGTCGTGGCTTGTTGGCGGGGATCAAAATGTTTTTCCTTTGGCATTCTAATTGTCCGTTGGTGGTGGATGGGGATGGCCTTTGGCATATGAAAAAGTTTGCGCGTCCCTATCATTTTCGTAATGCACCCACCATTTTAACCCCTCATATCGGCGAATTTGCGCGGATGACCGGCAAAACCGTCGAAGAAATCAAAGCCGATCCTTTACTGATCGTGGGGGGCTATGCTATTGCTTATAATGCAGTTGTGGTGCTGAAGGATTCAGCAACAATTGTTGCAACTCCCGAAAATCCGGGGGTGATTCTGTCCGAACCCTGTTCCGGCCTGGCCAAGGGTGGAAGCGGCGATTTATTGGCCGGCTTGATTGCCGGATTGCTGGCTGGGGGGATGGATCCCTTTGATGCGGCCAAAACCGGTGTTTATCTACATAACAAGGCTGGTCAACTGGCGGCAAAAGAACATAGTGTAAGGTCACTGCAGCCTGAAGAAATTGCAGAAAAAATAGATGCGGCCTGGCAATGGGCTGAATCACATTTTTAAGGAGGATTAGTGATTATGAAAGTATGTCCCAAATGTCAATTTATCGGTAATGATAACGAAATCTATTGTATGAAATGTGGCGCTTTGCTTCCGGAATCCGTTCCTACGGCTCAGGTTACCTCCGAAGCGCCTCAGGCGGCTCCGGTTACCGAAGCTCCTTCGGCACCCCAAACCCCTCCCACTCCGCCCTATGCTCCCTATATGCCGGCTCCTCAACAGTTCGAGGATGTTTCGGTGGGTAAGTGGTTCCTTTATCATTTGATCCAATTCATTCCCTGTGTGGGTGGCTTGATCTTTTTGATTATGTTGTTTGTTTGGGGATTTGGCGACGAGAAAAACAAAACATTCCGCAATTGGGCTAAAGCAAAGCTGATTTTTTATGCAATCGGTTTGGTATTCATTGTTTTGTTCTTTGTTTTGATGGTGACATTAGGCGTTACCTTGGCCGATCTGTTTTATGAAATGACGCTCTATTAATAAAAAAGATAAAGGAGTCTGTCCTTGAATATTATCCATTTGAAATATGCGGTTGAGATCGCTCGCACTCGCTCCATCAGCAAGGCGGCAGAAAACCTCTACATGGGTCAGCCTAATTTAAGCCGTGCCATCCGCGAATTGGAAGAAAGTCTTGGGATCACAATTTTCAACCGAACACCAAAGGGGATTTCCATCACCGATGACGGCGAGGAGTTTTTACAATATGCCCGCCGTATCATCTCTCAGGTGGAAGAGATGGAATCTTTATATCAAAATGAAAAACGCCACCTGCGTCGTTTTTCTGTTTCTTGCCCTCGGGCCAGCTATCTGGCAACAGCCTTTGCTAATTTTGCCGCCGGTCTGGAAGGGGAGGAGCCTGCCGATATTTATTATAAAGAAACCAACTCTATGCGCACCATTAATAATGTAATGAAGGAAGAATTCAATCTGGGCATTGTTCGCTATCAGGAAACTTTTGAGCAATATTTCCAGGCCCAGTTCCGGGAAAAGAAGTTTCATAGCGAGGTGATCGCCGAATTCTCCTATTTGTTGCTGGTGCATGAAAGTCACCCTCTTGCCCAAAAAGATCGGATCGTTTTACGTGATCTGGCTCCCTATTTTGAAATCTGCCATGCGGACCCTTATGTGCCGAATCTGCCCCAGATCGATGTTAAAAAAGCAGAACTTTCGGAATTTGTGGATAAGCGGATCAATATCTATGAACGAGCCAGCCAGTTTTTGCTGTTGGAGCAGATGCCCAATTCCTTCATGTGGGTTTCGCCTTTGCCGGAGGAACTTTTGAATAAGTATCATCTGGTACAGATCACCGTGGATGCTCCGTCCCGGATCTATAAGGATGTGTTGATTTATCGCAATGGCTACCATCTTTCTGAATTGGATAAAAGATTCATCGAAAAACTGCATGAGGCCAAAGCCGCTTTTGGTGCAATTTGATATATCAATATTCGTTTATCGATATATCTATATGTAAAAAAAGCATTGGTCTTGAAAATAAACCTACGCTATAATAATGTGCGGAAGTCAAAATAGGCTTCCGCACATTTTATTTTGATGTGAGGAACGTCCGATGAATTTAACATTAACCGTTTTCCGGCGCTTATCTCTTTATCTTCATTATTTACAACAGCTACCACCCGAGGTTACTCGCATTTCTGCAACTACCCTTGCTGCGGAACTTGGCTTGGGTGAGGTTATGGTACGCAAGGAATTGAGCCAGGTCAGCGCTTCCGCAGGCCGCCCTAAGGTGGGGTATGAGGTTCATGGATTGATCAAATCTCTGGAGGATTTTCTGGGCTATGGCCGGATGCGTAAAGCTGTTGTGGTCGGCGCAGGGAAGTTGGGCCGGGCTTTGATGAGTTATGAAGGCTTTAGCCAATATGGCTTACATATTGCCGCCGCCTTTGATATTAACGAAACAGTTATCGGTGTTCAGGAAGCCGGCAGACCAATCCTTTCAATGGAGGATCTACCGGAATTTTGCCGCCAACAACAGGTGGAGATCGGTATTATTACCGTTCCCGCCACCCAGGCCCAGCTGGTGTGTAACCGGCTTTGTGAAAATGGGGTAAAGGCCATCTGGTGCTTTGCGCCCGCGGCCCTTTCGGTCCCTGAAGGGGTTCAGGTACAATATGAAAATATGGCGGCATCTTTAGCAATGCTTTCAAAACATTTGGATTAAAACGGAAGAAAGGAAAAACTGGAAAAATGGAAAACCGTATGATTGTTGATAGTGTAGAAACCTTGGAAAAGGAACTGGCTCGGGTACGTGCAGCTCAAAAGCAGTTCGCCACCTATACTCAAGAGCAGGTAGATGATATTTTCAAAGCCGCCGCTCTGGCTGCTAACCATGCCCGAATCACTTTGGCTAAGGAAGCCGTTGCCGAAACCGGCATGGGTGTGGTGGAAGATAAGGTCATCAAGAATAATTACGCTGCCGAGTATATTTATAATGCTTATAAAGATACCAAAACCTGCGGTGTGATCGAAGAGAATAAAGCTTTCGGTACGATGAAAATTGCCGAACCCATTGGTGTAATTGCTGCGGTAATCCCCACCACTAACCCCACTTCCACTGCTATTTTTAAAACACTTTTGGCGCTGAAAACCCGCAATGGTATTGTGATCAGCCCGCATCCCCGTGCAAAAAACAGTACCATCCACGCCGCCAAAATCGTGTTGGAGGCCGCTGTTAAAGCCGGCGCTCCCGAAGGTATCATCGGCTGGATCGATGTTCCCAGTCTGGATATGACCAACCTGGTGATGAAAGAAAGCGATATCATTCTGGCTACCGGTGGCCCCG
>JAZOXD010000064.1:0-8637 GCA_045659565.1 Eubacteriales bacterium
TGGTGCGGGAATTGGAAGAAGAAGTGGGCTTCACGCCCCAAAAGGTGACCTGTCTGGGGCACATGGAACTTTCCCCCGCTTATCTGCAGGAGATCACCTATCTTTACCTTGGGCAGGACTTGGTTCCCCACAAGGAGGAACTGGACGAAGATGAGTTCCTGGAGGTGGTGCGAATGCCCTTTGCAGAGGCTTTGGAAAAGGTTCTGAAGGGTGAACTCACCGATGGCAAAACCCAGGTTGCTATTATGAAAACTGCTATTTTATTAAAGAAATTTTGATTGAACGGGTGCAAAATGCACCCGTTCTTTTTTATGATAAGCGGCTTAAAATAACCGCCAACTCTGCCCGAGTGATGGGATCGTTAGGGCGGAATTTTCCGTCCGGATCCCCCACCATCAAGCCCTTTTCTGCCGCTTCTTCAACGGCTTCCTTTGCCCAGGCAGGGATTTGGGCTTCATCCTGAAACATCGGCTCATCCTCCTTCAGTTCGTAATCTTTGGAATGGTAAGTACCCACCCGATTCGGGATGCCCAACCACAAAGTGGGATCCACCACGGTTTCGCCTTCCTGCAGCTGATAATGCAGGTGGGTGCCCGTCACATTGCCGCTGGCACCCATAGTACCTAAAACGGTAAGGCGGGTAACCCGATCGCCGGGCTTCACCCGTACACTCCCCTGCACCAGATGACAGAAAAGATGGCGACGTCCTTGCTCATCGCCCACAGACACATACTGGCCCCAGCCATCTTCGTCATAGGCCACCACCCGTACTACCCCATCGCAGGTGGCATAAACATTGCGATTTTCTGCCACCAGGTCGATCCCCTGATGGCCGTTTTTCCAAAAGGAGCCCTGCTGACCATAGGTAGCAGTGACCAAAAAAGGACCACTGACCGGCAAGTTGGTCATTCAACCGCCTCCTTTTTCAATTTCTTCAGATAAGCATCCGCTTGCAGAGCGGCGGGGGTAAAACTGTTATTTTCCCACCAAGCCCAAAGACTGCCGATCACCGAGGCCAAGGCCGAGATCCCCTGATAGATCCCTTCTTCGCTGAAGGGCAAGGGATTCCAGCCAAAGCCGGTTACCAGTTGATTCAAAAGGCAGATCAGCAAAAAAACGGTGCGGATCCAGGTTTCTTTGGATATTTTCATCGGTTCATTCTCCTTTAAGGCTCAAATTTTTTATATCACTTCCAGGATCTTCAGGGCGTTGATCCCCAGGCCGGAGCAGAGCAGAAGCAACAGCCCGATCCCAACAAAGCGCAACAGGGTTTTGCCGCCTGCAGTATTGAAAAAGCTGAACAGTGTTCGGTTTTCCAGATGATCCAGCCGCTGTTCCTGACGTTCCAGAATACTGGTCATCCGCTCCACCGCACCGGTGAGTTGGATGCAGGCTTTGGTCAAATCGTCCAATTTTTGGCCCTGTCCTTCGATTCGCCGTTCGTTCAGTTTCTGAACCCGTTCAATTCCTCCGCTGCGCATATTACAATATTCCTGAGAGATGGGTTGCATCCTTACAGGCCCCGGGCCCGGTCCTCCAGTTCCCATTGGCGCTTCAGTTGCTGCAAAGCAAGGGTGTAGTAGTAATCCTTGGCAGCAGAATCCGCATTGGCGGCTGTTTTGAATTTTTGCAACCCCATCTGATGTTCAAAGTCTGCCTGATCCTGCTGCAGTGCAAGGTAGCCTGCACCCAATTGATCCCCCAGCTCCCGCTGAAGTTCTGCCACCTGCTCCATGGCATCGGCCTGTACCCCGGCTTTTGCGGCATCGTTTTCTGCCAGATCCTCCTGGCGGTCCAACAGGGCCCGATAGGCGTTAGCCGCCGCCTGGTTCAAAGCGGTGGCAGTGATCACATCTGCCAGACCGGTATGTTCCAGCCCCCGGTTCAATAAACCGCTTTGAGCCAACCGTTGTTGGTTCCAGGCGGAAGAGCGGGCGGCCTGTTGATTTTGTTCGCCCTGTTTTTCTGTGATCTGTCGTTGCTGATCCAGAGCGGCAAGTTGCTGTTCGGTTCCCTTTTGGATGGCGTTCAGTTCACCGCGAGCAAACTGCTGCAACAAGTTCTGATAGGCGTTATAACCCTCCGGGGCAGCGGCACTTTTTAAAAGGGTATATTGGGAACCATCTTCGCCACCGGAGTAGCCTGCCCGGGCCCGAATGTTTTCTGCCCGGGTATGAGCCGCATGCCGGGCTGCCTGATCGCCGGAAGCCACCGCCGCCTGATAGTCCAGAGTGGCTTTTTTTAATTCCTCCTGCTCCCCGGCGGAAAGCAGGAATTGATCGATATTACTGAGCATTTTTCTTCCTCTCCATTCTATTCATCGTTTGGATCCCTTGCGATAAACGATCCGCAGACCCCAAAGGCGGAATTCCGGATTTTCCGGAAAGGAAAACCGTAAGGCCAGATCATTGGCACTGCCAAAACGGCTGGCGATCGGTACCCAGCAGGGGCGCTTCCCGCTGACCGGCTTCAAAAAACGGGGCCAGTATTCCTTGCCGTTGCGCAACAAGCAAAAGGAGGCTTCGGTCTGAAAACCGGGTGTGATCAACAGCTCCATACGCTGAAAGATCATTTTAAGGCCGTCCTGCTCCTCCAAAGCCGTGGTTTGCCAATAAGCCGGAAAAGCTTCGGTCTGCGCTTCGTTCATCTGATAAAGAATTCCCTCCGGACCGGCCAGGTAAAGGGTGTCATTTTTGGCAACGGCGGCGGTGACGCTTATGGGTAATTGCCATTGCAAAAAACGATAGCTGCCTTCTCCGTCCGTTCGTCCGTCGGTAATCAATGCGGTGGAGCCCAAAAACAGCAGGTACAGATCCCGCCAATTGGTCGCCCGGGCGCCGGATAAATCCCATTCTTTTAAAAGTGGGTTCACCGCCCGGCTACGCAGAATCGTTTCGTTCAGGTTGATCAATTCATCGGAAACAGTTTTAACGGTATAAATCCCACGGCCGGTCAGGAAACAGGGTTCGTTCCCCGCCCGTCCCACGGTATCGGAACTGAGACAACCTTCCACCGCCGCACCCGCCACTGCGGGATAGGCATCCACCAGATAGTGTTCCCCGGCCATCGTCACGCCCACCTCCACAGTTCGGTGGGAGCGGAAATAAACCGCTGATTCGCCGGGATCGTTTTTCAACACCGCCAGCCGTCCGTCTTTTAACGGACAATAGCCGGTGATGGGGGTATCCCGGTTACCCAGCTGTTCATAGCAGCTTTCGTAAAAGCAAAGAAAGTCATCCGGGGCACTGAAATGATCCACCCCGGGAGTTTGGGCACTACCGCCCAGAAACAGAACGCTGTTACTGCCGTCGGGGCCGTAAAGGCCCATTACGGTTGCTCCCGCAAGGGTATTGGGATAATCCTTCCGAACCGCATAGGTGATCATCAGATTATCCATTCCGTCGGCAGCAATCTGGCGGTTACCGGTTTTAAGCGCCGTGATCCGCTCTTCCTCATTCAGCGTCATAGTCATCCCGGCAGAAAAACTGAGATTGGTTTCGAATCGGGTTCCTTCGGGCAGCGCTACATAACTGTAATTTTCGATACAGTTCACCGTTCGCCAAAGGCCGGTATCATCCCGAAGGCGCAATTCCATAGGGATCCCGTCTTGAATCGCAGACAAGGGAGCGTTCAACAGAAAACTTTTGGTTTCGGTAGCATCCACATAAAAGCTTTCCGTGCGGAACCGACTGAGCAGATTATCGCCCCGAGGGTCCACATCTCCGCCGCCCTCCGGCAATTTTGCAACCATCGTTTCGGGCACGGTGCCGTAAAAACAGCTGTTTTCCGCCAGGCGTTCCCCTTCCCAATCTTCATCAGCACAGGAATGAACAGCCTCCCCATCGTAGAACCAATAATTTTTACCGTCGCAAATAAACAGCAAGTCGGCTTCGAATCGGCGACGATACCAGCCGTTGGCCGTATTATCGGCACAGCGGCGTTCTTCCACCTGCTGATGCCGCAAAACGCTGCGGGAAGGGGCCGGGTTCATTCCGGAAAACAAAATCGTCGGTTCCCCTGACCCGGTATAGCGCAAAAGTTGTTCCCCGGCGTGGATCAACAGATCGTCCCCGTAAAAAAACAGGCCGTAAACCGGCGCAGAAACCTGCAACAGCGGCGCGCAACAGGGGCGGCGCCGAAGCGCCTCCCCTTCCCAGATCAGATTCAGGGTATCTGCCGCACGGCGCAGGGATTGACCGATGCCACTGTTATAGGCACCCAATCCCAAAAAGCCTTCCTCTGTCCGGGTGACCACCGAACGGCTGCCGCCGGAAATTTTATGGATGGGGTAACTCATAAAACGCCCCCACCTTCCACATTGGCAGCAGGTCGATAGCCCAATGCTGCCGAAAGTTTGGTATTATACTGCTCCATCAGCCTGGCATAATGTGCAGGATCATCGCCCATCACATAAAGGGCGGCGCAATAAAAGGGCATTGCGCTTAAAAGATCCGGCGGATAAGGCAGCTCCTGCTGGGGATCGGTCTGATGGCCCCGGGGCGGCTTTCGGTAATAAATCAGGGTATAATCCCCATCCTTTGCCACCAAGTTCCCCTCCTCCACCGAAAAGGGAATTCGTTTGCCCCCGGCCAGCAGAGCCCGGGGTACCATCACCTGAGATGGAATGGGCGCAAAGCCGTCCTTCACCTGCACCCGACAACGGGCCTGTAAAGGAAAGATCCGGGCAATTTCGCAAAGGCCACTGTCCAGTCCGTCCATCAGACGGGACCGGCGGTCCTCCTGTTCAAATTCGATCTCCACATTATCCAGCAAGAGGGATGCGCAGTCGATGATCTTTTGAATATTCATCGCTTTACTTCAGTTCGACAGCGCAGGCGGAGAAGGCAGACGGAGCCGTTACCTGAATATGGCAACTGTTCCCCTCCTTAATCAAATGGGGACCTGCCTCCAGGCGTACCAAATACTTGCCGGCTTCGGTAAATTCCACCGTTCTCTTTTTACCGCCAAAAACGGTATTGCCTGCCGCCACCTGCATCTGACCGGCACCGGTAGCATCTACATAAAGTAAAATCTCTCCGCTACCGTGATTCACGGGGATTTTGGCGCCGCTTGTCATATCAGTTTCTGCCGATAAGTTTTCGAAGGTATTCAACTTCATCTCATAACATTTCATATTTTCCATAGAGTTTTTTTCTCCTTTCTATTACTTATGGGCGCGAATGACAGCCAGTTCCTTGGGGCGGACCAGCTTGGCGCCGTAAACGTTCAGACCCTTGACGGCATCGGAAAAATATTTTTCCGGACGATAGGCCTCGGTTTCATCAATGGCACTGGCAAAGGCAATGGCCTTATTGGTGCGCACCATCATATAATCGTCGGTGCCGTCGTTGTACAGATTGTTGCTCAGGATCACCCGGGCGCAATCGTACATTCCCACCACACCCTTGGCGATCAGTTCGTCATTGTTGGTTTTGATCTCGGTAAGAGCATCACGGAACAGCTGATAGAAGAAGGGCGAAACGGTGATGGACACCTGGTCGGAAACATCCACATCGTTTTCACGCAGGGTGAGCAAGGCTTCATCCACCAGAGCCTTGGCTTCGGCGGGAGTGGTTACCTGGGTGGATTTGCTGAGGTTGGCGCTGTCTGCCGCAATGGAAGCCACATAATGGTCCCGGGCGGCAGCCATTTTACGGCTAGCCTCTTCCATTACCACCGGCATCAGTTCAGGCACCGCCTGCAGGCGATCCAGATCATCCACCATAAAGTTGAAGGCCTTAGCCTGGTCCACATCCAAAAACACACTGGTACCGGCCAGGGTCTGGGGGGTGTCCATCCCTTCGTTGCTGTTATAATCAAAGATCTCGGGGGCCACAGCGCCCAGAATCTTCACTCGGCTGCCCAAGCGGGCTTCGCCTTCAAACTGGCGGTTACAATCCTCCACCAGTTTACATTTCTTTTCCAGTTCGGTCTGGATAAAATGACTCCAGATTGTGGGTTTGAAATTTGCAAAAGACATCGTTTTAACTCCTTAATTTAGACAGGGAGGCCAGAGCCTTTCGGAACACATTGGGATCCTTCAGATCCGCTTCCGTCAGGCGATCCAGTTCCCGGGAGGAATAATATAGCGCGGCTCCTCCTGCCGATTTTGCGCTGGCCATATCCGTAGGGATCGGATCCAATCTGCGATTGGCCGCCAGCTGGGCCTCGTAGGCCACCACCGGGTCCACTATACCGCCTGCCATTAACCGGCAATAGAGTTCCCCCACTTCCTTGGGGCTTTGGGCGGTCAGTTCGGGATACGCCTTACGCACCTGATCCAGATCCCGCTGAAAACGGGTCTCCTCCAGCAAGGTTATGGCTTCCTTGACCAGAGGATGCTCCAGCACCTCCTGCCGGAGCGCCTGTTCCCGGGCATTTTCACGCAGTTCGCTTGCCCGGGCTTCCAAGGCTCTTCGGCGGGCGGCCTGGATGCTTCTTTCTTCCGGCGGCATTTCATTGCCGCCTTCCTTTGGGGTGGATTCCGGCTGAGATTCCGGAGTTTCAGTGGTTTCCACCGGGGTTTCTGTTAATTCGTTCATGAACAAATCTCCTTCCATTTTTACGCTATCGGTGCGAAATTTTTGGGATTTTTACGCTATTCCCCTGCGATGGTAACATTTTGTCGGGCAGTTAAGATCTGCCGCAATTTTTCTTTGGGGATGTTGGAATCCTCATCCAAGGCATCCACAAATTCGCTGAAGCCCAGATATCCTGCATCCAGAAGGTTTTGCAGGGACTGCTCCTGAGCGTATTTGGAATAGGGGTTGGCGGGAGAAAGATCCACCCGCACCCGAGGGCTTAACACCTGCAACAGCCGAGCGGGGATGGTCCCCTCCTTCAGGCTGAGGCCGGCAGGGTGATAGGCTCGCAACAGATCGAACCAAATCAAGGCCGTATCTTCCACAAAGCGGGCCAGCTGGGAAACCGCAAAATTCAGGTTCAAGGTGGCGGTATCCCGAGCGGCAACAATGGCCGCACCGCTGGCGTTTTCCGGATTGATCTGGCCGGTGACTGCATCACCCGCACCGCAAAGGTCCCGGGTGGTGCTGATCAGATTGGACATGAAGTTATAGGCCATCCCATTGATGCTTGCGGGCTGAACATAAGAGATCAGTTCCCCGATATGCACATTGGGATCATCCACTGCGATGGAGGCACCGATCTTTTCAATATCCTCCACGTTCTGAATCCGGGGTGCGTTATACACCAGTTTAGGATAAGCGAACCGTTTGATGGCCACATCCATCCGGCCCAGATTTTTATTGATGGCGATCTGGTTGGGGATCAGGCTTTCCACCACACCCCGCCCCCGGCAGTTGTCCTGACGACGGTTCCAGATAAAGGGCGCGATGGGATAGCGACTGACACCCTCCAACACCACCTCCGGACGATAGATACAGGTTTGGGTAGCCTGCAGATAGCAGACCTTACCGTTCCTTTTATAAAATTTCAGGATAGAGGTGCATTTTTGCAGGTCCTCCAGATTGCTTTCCTGGGGGCCGCCTTCGGTATCCGGGCGAATGTTCTGAACTTCGTCCTCCGGCAGACCGTTAGCCAGAGCCTCGGCCTGTACCTCCTTGACCCGGCGGCGCTGAACGATCAACAGGTAGGGCTGATTTTCCAGTTCCTGTTCCGTTTCATCGGCAAAGATCAGTTCCTTGCCCGCCAGCACCTCACTTTGCAGCCGACCGTTCTTCATATAAAAATACAGATAGCCTGCGCCGTTGACACAGCCATCCTCCACGATCTCCCAGCATTTTTGGTCCATACGGTTCTGTTCCCAAAGCCGGCGAGCATTCTGATTCAAAAGTCGGGCAGCCTCGTTCCCCAATTCTTGCAGTTCCGGGTGATCGGCCAGTTCGAAGCTGTAATTCACCGAAAGGCTGTTTTGAGCCACCACCGCGGTTTTATATTTCACGATGGGTTCCAGGATATTAAATTGGGGCAAGCGCTCACCGTCGGTGGGCAGATAACGCCATTGGTCCCCTTCATAAAAGGCGGAGCATTCTTCAAAACGGTCATAAAAGCCGTTGCGGGTCAATTGGGAAGCACCCTCCCGGTATTCCCGCCAGATTTGTTCACCGGTCATACTGCTCCTTTCTGCCGGAATAGGATTCGATCCGCTTTAACAGAGAATCATCCTCTTCCTGACGGCCGCCTGACAGTTTGCCCCGGCGGGAGACGGAAAGACCGTCGGCCAGCCCCAACCGGTAAAGGACGGCACCGATGGCAACACCGGTCAAGATCCAAATAATCATCATATAATTGATTCCTTTCTATACGCCCCCAGGGAATTGGGAGCGGTTTTTTTAGGGTTCGGGCGGTTACCCGGCACCCCCATCACCAGATAGCGCAATGCATCCGGGGCGTGGGTAAGCTCGTGGGGCTCGGTTTTACAATCGCCCGGGTGGGCCGGATCCCATTGCAGAGCCGGCAGACAGCGGATCAGGTTCAGGCAGGTGGAAAAGATCCGCAGACGGGGCCCCTTGCCCTGCCTGGGGCGAAGCCATTCGTTCAGGGTAGCCCAGCCGCCGCTGCGATTGGGGCTAACCCGGTTGAGGATCACCCCGTTTTCTCGAAAGAGATCGGCAATGGAACGACCGGAGTCCTTTTGGCGGCTCCACAGATCCGGCG
>JAZOXD010000065.1:0-5784 GCA_045659565.1 Eubacteriales bacterium
TCCTAAGACCGCTTGGCCTCCGACTTATCAGGAAAGGCTGCAAATCGGTAGCCCACATAATCAGATTTCCAACAGCGCTGGCACCCTTACCGATGGCCGGAGCCAACAAAGCAGAAAGAACCACACCCACCAAAATGGTAACCAGCGGCGTAACCAAAATATCCACCTTGGTTTCTTTGGAAACCAACTTACCGCATTCTGCGGCAACAATAGCAATCAGCAACACCGCCAAGGGGCCACCGGCGCCACCCAATCCATTGGCGGCGCTGCCCACAGCGGCCAAAGAAAAGAGAACCAGATTCGGCGCTTTCAAGGCGTAGCCGATGGCGATTGCCATGGCCGGGCCGGACATAGCCGAGGCATAGCCCCCCACCTCCGCCAGGAAGGGAAGTTTACATTGGGTGCCCAAAGTATTCAAAATGGTGCCGATCAGCAGAGAGCAGAACAAACCCTGTGCCATAGCGCCCAATGCCTCAATAAAATAGCGTTTCCAGGATAATTCAATATCCTTTTTCTTTAAAAATTCGGCTATTTTTTTCATTATAATAAGCCTTCTTTCTCAAAATATTCCTGATAATAATCCATCAACATCCCATAGCCCTCTTCATTCAAATGAGACCCATCCGGATCATGGATATCTACCCGAATCTTATCATAATCCCCAATATCGTCAGGATTTTCAAAGAAGAAGGGCATCTCATTCAGCCGAATCAGCTTACAGCCGGGCTTAGAGGCGCAATACCATTCCAAAAGTTGATTATATTCATCACGCAAGCGGCTCTTCTCATTTACCAGCCCTCTGGTGAGCAAGCCGGGGGTGCGATTCATCAAGTAAATCGGCACACCGGGAAAATCTGTTTGGAACCAATCCACCAAAATTCCAACCCGTTCCATCACTTCAGCAGGGCTATAGCCGAACCCAAGATCGTTGCTGCCGATATGTAACACCAACGCCCGTGGTGCATAGGGACGTACCAGCCGATGATAATAATAAAGCAAGTCATCAGAACAACTACCACCGAAACCATGATTCAAAATCGCCTTGGAGCCATCCTTCATCCGCACTGCTTCTTCCAAAATGGGCTTGCAGCGTTCGGGTCTTATGCGGCGATAGATAAAGGAGTTCTGTCCAAAAAAAGAATCCCCGTAAAAAAGGATCTTGCCGGTTTCCACCGGGCGCTCTTCGATCCAACCGATATATTTCTCATACCGTTTTAAATCCAGTCGTACTCCAAACATAAAATTCCCCTTCTGTTTTATTTTGCCTATTCTATCATTTTTTTCTTTAAAATACAATAGCCAACATCAACGAAATAATGTGTCTTTACACCTGTAAATGTAGCAAAATACCCGTCTGTGCAACACAGACGGGTATTTTTTATGAAACTGCTTCTGTTAAAGTGATCGTAATCTCGAATTCCTTCTTTTCGCGCCAGACCTTGATGGTAACCTGGTCACCGGGGTGATAGGAATCTTTTATCTTGGTAAGGTCTGCCATGGAGGTTACATCCTTACCGGCGAAGCCGATAATCACATCCCCCTTCTGCAGGCCTTTTTGAGCTGCATCGCATTTTTCGTCCACTTCCACAACATAAACGCCCCGGGGCAGGCCGTGGTAACTGGCATAGGCCTGGCTGAGATCGCTGCCCTGGATGCCAATATAGGCCCGGGTTTTGATATATCCGTAGTTAATGAGTTCTTCCACCAGGTCGGTTACCTCATTCAAGGGGATCGCAAAGCCAATGCCTTCATAGCCATCAGCCACCAGCTTAGAAGAAGTAATGCCCACCACCTGGCCATAGGCATTCACCAAGGGGCCACCGCTATTACCGGGATTGATCAGAGCGTTGGTCTGGATCAATGTCATATAAGTTCCGCCAATTTCCAAATTTCGGTTCAGGGCAGAAACAATCCCGTTATGCATTGTAGAGAAGAGCTCCATCCCGTAAGGATTGCCGATGGCGGCAACGGTTTCGCCCACCTCCAGTTCATTGCTATCGCCCAATTCAGCGGGGGTAAGACTTGCAGCATCCACTTTCAGAACCGCCAAATCCGATTGGGCATCGCTGCCCACGATCTTGGCACTATATTCGGTGATCCCATCAGAAAGGATTACCTTCACGGTTTTAGCATTCTCGATTACGTGGTGATTGGAAATGATGTAGCCATCCTTACTGATGATAAAACCGGAACCGGAAAATTCGGCCTCTTCCCCGTTTTCCATACTGATCAGAATAGCCACTACGCTATCCTTCACCTTCTTATAAATCTCGTTCAAAGAAAGTTCTTCGCCGCTTTTCTTTTCAGTGGTGATATCCGGGACATTATAGATCACATCCTCATCCCGCTGGCTTTCAGGCACTTCTTCATCCTTTGCGTCCTCGTCGAAAAATTCCTCGATACGATTGGAAGGCAAATCATCCTTATTCACAATCCCTGCTTTTGCCAAAGATTGCATCACCACTGCACCGGTGATCACCACGCAGCATAAAAGCATAATGATTCCTGCAGTGGCAGCCGCAATAATAAAGGGTTTTGCCTTATTTTTCTTTTTAGGCGGTTGAGGCGCATAATAGTATTGATAATTTTGGTACGGATTGGGGTTTTGATAAGAATACCCACCCTGCCATTGGTGAGGTGCTTCCGCCGCCTCTGCTACGGGTTCTGCAGATTCCACTTCGGGTTCTGCAGGCTCCGCTGTTGGTTCCGCAACAGGCTCTACCATTGAGTTTTCTTCCGGTTGCTCCATTTCGTTCAAACGATTTTCATCCATCGGTCATCCCTCCTAAAACCGGTCGTCTGCTTTTTGCAGCGTAAAGGTAAACTCTGCATAAACATTTTCTTGCGACGACACAAAAATATCCTGATTGTGGGCTTCGACAATGCTTTTGACCATATAAAGACCCAGGCCCACGCCTTTTTTGTTTTCTCCACGGCTTTTATCTGTTTTGTAAAAACGTTCAAAAATCTTGCCGCATTCTGTTTCGGGAATTCCCTTTCCGGTGTTTTTGACCGAGAAAAAGATCTTATCCTCCCGAAAATAAAGTCCCAACGTAATCTCGCCTTCCGGAGAAGTGAACTTTACCGCATTATCCATCAGATTGTAAACCACACGATAAATAGCATCCCGATCGCCGATGGCATACACCGCATCTTCCGGCAACAGCAGGTTTACCCGAATCTGTTCCTTGTGCATTCGCTCTTCCATGGTCAGCAACACGCGATGAGCGGTTTCCACCAAGTCAAAGGGCTCCATTTTATAAGTCAGTTCACCGGACTCAATCCGTGCCACATCCAGCAAGTTGGTAACCAAGCGGCTGAGCCGTTTAACTTCTTCCGATACCAGCAGCAAATATTTTTGTTCCAGTTCCGGCGGAATGGTTCCATCCAAAATGCCATCAATAAAGCCGCCGATAGTTGTCATCGGCGTACGAAGTTCGTGGGACACATCCGCGATAAAAGCCCGCCGCATTCCTTCGATCTGGTTCAGCCCGTCGGCCATTTGATTAAAAGAAATAGCTAGTGCCCGCATTTCATCATCGGGGGCGACGGTGATCCGTTTGGAAAAATCGCCCTTTGCATAGGATTTTGCCGCCATGGACATTTCCGTCAAGGGCTTGGTAATCTGTTTGGTGATAAAATAAACACAGACACAGGCAAACATAAACACAAAAATGCCGCAAAGTAAAAAGATGCCGGTAATACTACGAACCTCACTACCCATAAAGTTTTGCTTTTTGGTAGCAAATACCGCCCCCATAACCTCGCCTTTGAGGTCATCTATCACCGGAAGACCCACCGTATACGTATCGCCCAAATGCACCACAAAGGTGCCCAGCTTACGATATGGCTCACCAGACAGCACCTGCTCCACAGCAGCAGAGGAAAATTCCAAAGGCTGATCCTCCACGGTGCTTTCCACCACGCGGCCTATATTATTCACCACGATCAGTTCGCAACCGATGGTATCCTTAATTGTCTGGATGGAAGCATCCAACACCGTGCCCACAAAGAAGCTATAATTTTCAGGCATCTCGCCCAGCATCGTGGCCACCTTTTTGGCAGCATTTTCCATATTCCGATCCTGTTCCTGGGCGATTCTGAGGCTCACAACGCCGGTGGTGACCGTTCCCAAAAGGAAGACGGTCATCAATATGATCAGCGCGCAGGCTGTTGAAATACGAAAAAATAGTCGTCTATGCACTTATTCCATCGTTTCGAATTTATAACCGATTCCCCATACGGTACGAATCGCCCAACGCTCCGAAACGCCCTCCAATTTTTCCCGGATCCGTTTGATATGCACATCCACGGTACGGGAGTCTCCAAAGTATTTAAAGCCCCAGATCTCATCCAGCAGCTGATCCCGGGTAAAGACCCGATTGGGGTTTTTGGCCAGATGGTACAGCAATTCAATTTCCTTGGGAGGAGCATCCACCTGCTTGCCCTTGACCGTTAATTTATAATTGGTTAAAGAAACCGTCAGGTTTTCGTACTGGACCTCTTGTCGGTTATCATCCACCGCATTCCCGGTACGACGCAAAACCGTTTTAATCCGTGCCATTACCTCTTTGGAATCAAAAGGCTTGGTTACATAATCGTCTGCGCCCAGTTCCAGGCCCAACACCTTATCGAAGGTTTCGCCCTTGGCAGAAAGCATAATAATCGGTGTATTGGAATCCTTACGGATCTCACGGCAAACCTGCCAGCCATCCTTTTTGGGAAGCATAATATCCAGCAACACCAGGTCCGGTTCAAAGGATTTGAATTTTTCCAGAGCCGCTTCGCCATCGGCAGCGGTTTCAACGCTGTAACCTTCCTTTATTAAATATAAGGAAAGCAGTTCGCAAATATTCTGTTCGTCATCTACAACTAAAATTTTAGGCACTGGGGTTCCCTCCTTTATGATGTTTCTAATTTAAGTATATCAATTGGAAGAAAAAATGGGTGAAGAAATTGTGAACAAATTTAATCTATTATTTTAAATGGATAGAATAAGGTTTCCAAAACCTCGCCCTGCACCGAGCCGGCAGAGTTTTCGGCCAGTTGGTAGAAAAATTCCTGCTGATCGGAAGCGCGAAGCACCAGTATCGCAGAAACTTTTTCGGCAAAGGTGGTATCCTCTGTCACGCAATGAAAGGCTTCGGCGATCCGTTGAAAACGGTCATAGAAAGGATAAGGACAATCCACCAGCACACGGACGCCGGCCCGCATTACCGAAACCCCGGCTGCTTTGACACCGTCGGCCGCACCCTTGGAATAGGCACGCACCAAGCCACCTGCTCCCAAAAGTACACCACCAAAATAGCGGGTGACCACCACCGCCACATTAAAAAGTTCCTCTTTTTTTAACACATCCAGCATGGGCATCCCGGCGGTTCCGCCCGGTTCGCCGTCGTCGGAAAAGCGTTCAATCAACGGTGTGCGTATACGGTAAGCCACACAGTTGTGGGTGGCGTCCGGAAATTCTGCCCGCACTTCCGCTATAAAAGCGTCGGCCTCCTCCTGGGTTTCCACCCGACGCAGGGTGGTGATGAACCGGCTTTTACGTTCTATAAATTCGGTTCGGCAATCCTCTGCCGGCACCAGATAATGGTCGTTCATTTTTTGCTCCTATATTATCATTCTCTATCATATTATAATATAAGAATCACCAATGAGCAAGAAATAAATATCCCCCCGTATAACGGGGGGTATTTCATTTTCGGGCATAGCCCTAATACTACTGGCTGCGCACAAGTGCGCTTTTGGTTGGCCTGCCAGCCGAGCAATTGTTACTTACTA
>JAZOXD010000066.1:0-2418 GCA_045659565.1 Eubacteriales bacterium
TAAACAGCAATTTGATGGGTTCCACCAGTTCAAATTGCAGATCTTCGGGCAGGCCGCCCACGTTATGGTGAGATTTAACGGCTTTTTTGCCTTCAGCCTGTTTAATGCTTTCAAGAATATCGGGATAGATGGTACCCTGGGCCAGGAAGGAAACCCCTTCCAGCTTACGGGCTTCATCTGCAAACACGTTGATGAATTCGGCGCCGATGATCTTACGCTTCTTTTCGGGATCGGAAACCCCTGCCAGCAGGTTCAGGAAGCGATCGGTGGCGTCTACGTAAATCAGGTTGGCATCCAACCCTTCACGGAAGATCTTAATCACGTTTTCGGATTCATCCTTCCGCATCAAGCCGTGGTTTACGTGCACGCAAACCAGTTGCTTACCGGTAGCCTTGATCAGCAGAGCGGGTACCACAGAGCTATCCACACCGCCGGAGAGGGCCAGCAGAACCTTCTTGTCGCCAACCTGGGCGCGAACGGCAGCTACTTGTTCGTCAATGAACCGGTTGGCCAGTTCAAAATTAGTGATCCGTTCCATTGTTTCGGGGCGTTTGTTGCAATCCATAAGATTTTCCTCCTAATATATTATAAGTGAACCAAATACAGCACGGAGAAATCCGTGCTGTATTCAAAAGTCATCAGTTGGTATAGTTATCGAAATAACCCTGAACCAAAACCACAGGCGTACCCTTATCGCCGGAACCGCTGGTCAGATCGCAAAGGGAGCCGATCAGATCGGTAAGCTGGCGGGGGGTGGTACCCTGGGAGGCCATATTGCCCACCAGGTTATCTTCCTTGGAGCGGATGCTTTCGGCAATGGCAGCCTTCAGCTCCTCGCCGGAAAGATCCTTAAAATCGTTATCGGCCAGGTATTTCAGTTTCAGTTCGTTGGGGGTGCCGATCAAGCCATCGGTGAAAGCGGGAGAAACAACGGGGTCGGCCAGTTCCCAGATCTTGCCCTGGGGATCCTTGAAGGCGCCGTCGCCATAAACCATAACTTCCACATGCTTACCGGTAGCCTTCAGAATTCTGTCCTGTACATCCAGCACCAGATCCTTGCATTCCCGAGGGAAGAGCTTTACGGTATCCTCGGTGGACTTGTTGGAGCCCAGAAGGCCATATTTTTCATTACACCCGCTGCCGTTTACGGGTGCGTTCAGAATATCATCCAAACCACAAACCGCCTTGGCCCCTGCAGCCAGCAGGATCCGCTTGGTGCGGGCGCGGGTATGGATATCGCAATTGAGAATATGATCCGCATAGGGCAGAATCGCCTTGGGCTGGTTGGCAAAAATGATCTCTACCTCGGCGCCTTCTTCCCGGATCAGATCGCCGTAATACTGCACGTAGTCCACGCCGGTGAACTCGTGTTTATTTTCGCCGAAAAGTTCCCGATATTTTTCCAACGAAAGCACATCGGAATAAGGGTTCACACCGGCTTCGTCCACCTTATCCAAGCTAACCAGGCAGTTGCCCACCTCATCGGAGGGATAGCTGAGCATCAGCACGATCTTTTTGGCGCCCCGGGCGATTCCCCGCAGGCAGATGGCAAAGCGATTACGGGAAAGGATGGGGAAAATAACGCCAACCGTTCCGCCACCCAATTTATTGCGCACATCCTCTGCGATGGCATCCACAGGAGCATAGTTGCCCTGGGCGCGAGCCACGATGGATTCGGTCATGGAAATAACATCCCGATCCCGCAGTTCAAAGCCTTCGCATTCGGCTGCCTCCAGTACGCTGGTTGCCACGATCTCCGCCAGGTTATCACCTTCGCGGATGATGGGGCAACGAATGCCTCTGGAAATTGTTCCGACTCTTCTTTCTTTTGTTGTCATAGGAAAACCCTTCTCTCAAATAGATTCAATAAAAAACCAATTTATTATTTTATACTTTTTTCCGCAAAATTCAATAGGAAATTAAAAATTTTCACATTTTTTTAAACAGAAAATTCTTCCGCCAATTCGCCCTTACCGAAATGGTTCAAAATAGCGGCAGCGATCCGATCGGCAGCCTTGCCGTCCCCATAGGGGTTTACAGCGTGGGCCATTTTAGCATAAGCTTCGGGATCCCGTAGCAGCTCATTGGCCATTCCCAGGATTACATCGGTTTCCACACCGGCCATTTTAACCGTTCCATAAGCCACAGCCTCGGGACGCTCGGTTTCGGTTCTCAACACCAAAACAGGTTTGCCCAAAGCGGGGGCTTCTTCCTGCAGGCCACCGCTATCGGTCATTACCATAAAGCAACGGGACATCAGGTTATGCATATCGAACACATCCAAGGGCTCGATCAGGTGGACCCGATCCAGACCACCCAAAATTTCACGGGCGGTTTCACGCACAGCGGGATTCAGGTGCATGGGGTAAACCACCTGCACATCCTCGTTTTGTTCCACCATCTGACGGATGGCGGTGC
>JAZOXD010000067.1:0-4184 GCA_045659565.1 Eubacteriales bacterium
GCGATAAAGCCGCTTGCATGGCAACCGGGAACTGCCACCCGCTTGGCATTCTTTACCTTCTCAAAACCGATGGTGCCAATTTCGGGAAATCCATAGCACCATTGAGGATCGGTGCGGTGGGCGGTGGAGGTATCAATAATAGCGGTGTTGCTTCCCTCTGCCAGGGCAACCGCTTCAATGGCTGCCCCATCCGGCAGGCAAAGAAAGGCGATATCTGCCTCCCAAAGGGCGGCCTTCCGGGCGTTGGGATCCTTGCGATCTGCTTCCGCCAGGGTGATCAATTGCAGATCCTTTCGGGCGGCTAAACGCTCCCGGATCCGCAGGCCCGTGGTACCGGCACTTCCGTCAATAAAGATCTTTTTCATAGGGACTCCTTTTTGAATAATTATACATATAAATTGAATTAATAACGCATATTATACATACAAACTCCCATAATGTCAAGGGTAAAATTTAATAATATTCAAAAAAATTCCTCCCGGATACTTCCGGGAGGAACCAAGAATTTTATATGATCAGTTGGATGGCATCGTGGATCACTTCAATGTGGCATTCCTTTTGCTCGCCGCCGGGCTCCCCGTCCAAGGTCCAGTTCCGGGGCAGGCGGGTGGTGATATCCGCCTTTTGGATATGCTCAAAGATTACATAACGGGGATCGTATTGCCCCCGGGTGATTCCGTTGAGGGTACGCACCAGATCGGCTGCGTTCTTGGGGTTCCGTACCAGGATCAGTTCCAGCTCGCCGTCGTCCAGCCGCACATCCAGTTGGTTTAGCTTAAAGAGGCCGGCGATGGAGGTGGAGTTAGAAACCGCACCGAACACAAATTCGCCGGAAAAGCATTCTCCGTTGGTGCAGATCTCTGCCTCAAAAGGAGTGATGGAGCCAACGGCCTTCACACCCTCCAGCACGTAGGCGGAATGGCCCAGAATATTCTTCAGCTTTTGGGGGGTGGAATAGGAAACTTGTGTAAAAGCGCCCAGGGAAGCAATATAGGTAAAGTTGCGGCCGTTGAAGGTGCCCATATCATAATCCCGTGGGTGCCCGTAAAGGATGCGGACCATACAATCCTCCACTTTTTGGGGCAGGCCCAGCGTGCGGGCAAAATCGTTGGTGGTGCCGGCGGGCACATAGCCCAGGGGGACCCGGCAATTATTCTTCAACATCCCGTTGATCACTTCGTTCAGGGTGCCGTCCCCACCGCAACAGACCAAAAGATCCTGCCCATGGCCATACTTACGGATAAAGCGGGAACCGTCGTGGGGCATTGCCGTGGTCTGAACGGTAACAGAATAGCCTTTTTGACAAAGGCGATCCACGATCTCAAACATATTCTTTTTGGATTTCATCATCCCGGCTTTGGGGTTTATGATGACCAATGCGTTCTTAGACATGGCAATTCCTTCCTTTCAAAATATATTATAGCGGTTTTTACGAAAATTTCAATGGAAATTTTGTAAACTGTGTGTTATAGTATTATTATTGTATGTTAAAGGAGGGAAACGGATGAAAGGGATCCCGAACAAAGAAAATCCTATTTTTCAATTTTGGAAAATTTTGTGGGTTTTTGCGCCATCCACCGCTTTTTTTGCACTGATTGTGGGCTTTTTTAGTCTGAATACCGGGATGACCGGCTTTTTGCCGCCTTTCAGTTATGCGGCATCGGTGATGATCACGGCTTTTTTTCTTCCTATTTATATGCTGCCCGCCTATTTTGCTTATAAATGGAAGCAACCCAATAAACGGCGGTTGCTTTGGCTGAATTTATTGCTGGGGTGGACCGTTGTGGGCTACCTGATTTGTTTTATCAAGGCTACTGCTAAATAAAAAACCGCTCATCGGGGCAAGTTAACACCGGGAGGTGTTACACCGATGAAACGGAGCGAAAAATTTCTGTCGTTTACCCTGGGCTTTTTGGGGTTTCCTTTGTGGGAACTTCTCTGGCGGGGGCGCACCCATTGGAGCATGGCCCTGGCCGGCGGGGTAGTGCTGCGGCTGCTGTTCCCCCTCTGTGGGAAGAAGGGGGCCCGATGGGTCTGCCTGAAAACCGCCGCAGTGATCACAGCGGTGGAGCTGGTTTTTGGTTGCATTTTTAATCTGGTCCTGCGGTTGCGGGTTTGGGATTATTCCAAAAAGCCGTTGAATCTGTGGGGGCAGATCTGCTTGCCCTATTGTGCCCTTTGGTTTTTGATGGGCTATCCCATTCGGATGATATGCCGGGGGATTCGCAAAATTTGTAAAAATATGAGGTGATCGTCAATGGTTCATATCGGGAACAGCTGGGATGCGCTTCTGGCCCCCGAATTCCAAAAGGAATATTACCTGCAGCTGCGGGAGTTTTTAAAAACGGAATACCGCACCCAAACGGTTTATCCGCCCATGGGCGAGATCTTCAACGCATTGAAGGCCACTTCTTATGAGGGGGTCAAGGCGGTGATTCTGGGTCAAGACCCTTATCATGGACCGGGCCAGGCCCACGGGATGTGCTTTTCGGTGCAAAAAGGGGTAGAACCGCCCCCTTCCCTGAAGAATATTTTTAAAGAACTGGAGCAGGAATTGGGAATCTCCCCGCCGGACCACGGGTACTTGGAAAAATGGGCTCGGGAAGGAGTCTTGTTGCTCAATACTGCTCTGACGGTACGGGGCGGGGCCGCCGCTTCTCACCGGGGCAAGGGTTGGGAGCCCTTTACCGATCGGGTGATCGAACTTTTGAACTGTCGGCCGGAGCCCATCGTCTTTTTGCTTTGGGGCAGCCACGCCCGGGGTAAAAAGGCCTTGATCACCGGCCCTCAGCACCTGATATTGGAATGTGCTCATCCCAGCCCTTTATCGGCCTATAACGGCTTTTTTGGCTGTGGTCATTTTGCCAAAACCAATGAATTTTTGATCCGAAACGGAAAATCACCCATCGATTGGGATTTAAAGGAGTAAAAAATGAGTATTGAAAAAGAAGCTTTCGGCCTTGCTGAAAAATACACCATCCGGGGCAGTGCCGATTTAAGCGTATGTATTCTTACATATGGTGCCACATTACAATCCATCCGCTATAAAGGTGTGGATGTGGCACTGGGTTATCATACCCTGGAAGATTATAAAACACACGGCGGTTATCTGGGTGCTACAGTGGGGCGCTATGCCAATCGCATCGCCGGCGGCAAGTTCACCCTGAACGGCGTGGAATACGATGTGGGCTGTAATGAAACCGGCCGGGGCCATCTTCATGGCGGAAAGGTCGGTATGGATAAAAAGATCTGGAAGGCAGAGCCCTTAAGCGGCACCGCCCTGCGGATGACTACCCTTCTGGCCGATGGGGAAGAGGGTTACCCCGGCGAACTGAAGGTTGGTGTGCTCTTTGAAGTGGAGGGGGATACTTTACGGATCACCTATGAGGGATGCTCCGATCAAGATACGGTCTTTAACCCCACCAACCATTGCTATTTCAATTTGAACGGCGAAAACGGTGCCGATGTGACCAACCATCTGTTACAGATCAACGCCAATGCCTATACCCCGGTGGATGAACTGCTGATCCCCACGGGCGAACTGCGCCCGGTGCAGGGAACTGCTTTTGATTTCACCGTGGCCAAGCCTATCGGTAAGGAGATCAACGCCCCCGATCCCCAGGTTCAGCTTTGTGGCGGTTACGATCACAACTTCTGCCTGCCCGGCGAAGGGCTTCGCACGGCGGCTGTTGCCCAATCTCCTGCCACCGGTATCCGGATGGAATGCTGCACGGATCAGCCCGGTGTGCAATTGTATGCGGGCAATTATCTGAATAATTCCAACGGAAAGAGCGGGCATATGGGCAAACATCAGGGCTTCTGTCTGGAAACCCAGACTTATCCTGATTCTCCCAATCATCCTGCATTTCCTTCTGCTGTTTTGCCGGCAGAAAAAAACTTCCGTTCGGTTACGGAATATCGGTTTTCTCAAGAATGATCATTTTGGATGCAATGCCTAATATTGATCATAATTCGGCAATAGATTTCACATAATGTGCAAAAAATGCAACATAGAGTTGTTTATTTTTTCGAACTCTTATGTTAAAATATATCTGTATGATGGCATCTTGTACTAAAAAAGATGCGTAAGTATATTTTTAAGGAGGACTTGTTTATGTTCAAGAAACAGACAAGAGCATGGTCCGCAATCTTAGTGGTATGTATGCTTCTCTCTCTGTTGGCTA
>JAZOXD010000068.1:0-2592 GCA_045659565.1 Eubacteriales bacterium
AGACCGCTTGGCCTCCGACTTAGATGATGGGCTATTGCCCAACCCTGGCCGATTGTGGCCATTCCGTGTCCCATTTTTCGTTGGAGGATGGCGGCGTTTTGTGTGATTCCTGCGCCCTTTCCGCCAAAACCGTCCCCGCGACTCCCAGCGGTATGGCGGCCATCGCCTTTATTTTGAATAAAGAACCCGCCAAGGCTTTCGGTTTTCATCTTCCAACGGAAGAATTAATTCGCCTGAACCATCTGACCGAAGCCTTTTTGATGTATCATCTGGAGCTGAATGCTTCTGCTCTGGAAATGTGGAAATCTATTTATGAATTGAGTTAAAAATGAGTAATCGTAATTTGTTTTATTATAAAAAATCCTTGGGCGCATTGGAATATTTCAAAGTGCTGGAACTGGCGGCCCGCCGTTGTGTCACCGAAGAGGCCGCGAACCGCCTGCGGGAACTGTTGCCTTTGTTTGATCGCGCCTGTGCCCAAACCCAGATCGATCAGACTGCCGCAGCCATGCAACTTTTAAGCCGTAGCCCCCGCTTTCCCTTGAACCGCCTTTCCGAAAACCTGCCCCTCTACATAAGTAAAGCGGGGAAGGGGATCACGTTGGGCGCCAAGGAACTGATGGCCGCCGGCTCACTGTTGAAAACCGGCGGAGATCTTCTGCGCTATTATGGGGATAAGAATTTCGATACCCCTTGCCTGGATCTGTTCTTTGGCCAGCTTTATGAAGACCCCGCCCTTTATGAACAGATCGACCGCACGTTTATTACCGAGGAAATGATCGCCGACGACGCTTCTCCCGCCTTGGCCTCCATCCGTCGGAAGATCGCTTCTACCGCCAATGGCATCAAATCCCAATTGGAAAAATATATCAAGACTCCCGAGGTGGCCAAAACCCTTCAGGAACCAATCGTCACCCTGCGCTATGATCGCTATGTAGTGCCCGTTCGGGCCGATAACCGGGGCGAGGTCAAGGGCCTCCTGCACGATACTTCCAATAGTGGCGGAACGTTGTTTATCGAGCCCTTCTTCGTGGTGGAAGCCAATAACCAGATCCGTAAATTGGAAGCCGAAGAAAAGGCCGAGATCACCCGGATTTTGGAAGCCCTCACCGAGCGCATTACCGAGGTGGCGGTACCCTTGCTTACTTCCTATCGGGCCATTATCTCTTTGGATATGGTCTTTGCCAAGGCCAAATATGCCGGCGACGAAAATTGCACCCCGCCCACCCTCTGTGCCGAAAAACGGGTGGAGATTAAAGAAGCCCGCCACCCGATGATTTCCAAGGAAATCATGGTCCCCTTGAATATCGAAATGGGCAACGGCATCGATACTGTGGTCATCACCGGCCCCAATACCGGCGGTAAAACCGTATTTTTAAAAACCTTGGGTCTGTTGTCCTTGATGGCTAAGGCCGGTTTTCCGGTGCCCGCCGCCGAGGCAAAACTTTATATTTTCGATCGGGTCTATGCGGATATCGGGGACGAGCAGTCCATCGAGCAATCCCTTTCCACCTTTTCTTCCCATCTGAAAAATATCCGCAATATTATGCAGCATAGCGATAGCGGCAGCTTGGTGCTGTTTGATGAATTGGGCAACGGCACCGACCCTGTGGAGGGTGCAGCCCTGGCCGTTTCGGTCATTGAAAAACTGCGCCGACAGGGCTCCTATGTGGCCGCCACCACCCACTATACCGAACTGAAAACCTACGCCCTTTCCAGCCAAGGCGTGCAAAATGCTTCCTTTGCCTTTGATCTGGAAACCCTGAGCCCCACTTATCGGCTACAGATGGGCATTCCCGGCAAATCCTATGCCTTCGAGATTTCACGCCACCTGGGCCTGCCCGAGGATGTAATCCGGGATGCGGAAGGCCGTATCGGCGATGCGGATCGCCAGTTGGAGCAGGTCATTGACCGCCTCCAGCAGGAAAAGAACCGCTATGAAGATAAGGTCAAGGAACTGATGGATCAGCGCACCGAGCTCCGGAAGGAAAAACTGGAACTGGAAGCCGAGCGTAAAAAACTCATGGCCGGCGCCGATCGGGAACTGGCCGATGCCCAGCGCAAAGCCCGCATGACCGTTGAAAACGCCCGCCGGCAGGCCGATGCCTTTATGAAGGAACTGAAGGAAAAACAGGATCGGCTGGATAAAGCCACTGTCCAGGCCCTGAAGAGCGGTGTCAAAACCGGCTCCGCCCGCTTGCTGGATAGCGTGGGCGGCGAAGCTGCCCAACCTCGGGGCGGCGACCAATTGAAAGAACCCCTCAAGGTGGGAATGAGAGTCTTCGTGGCAAAAATGAACCGCCACGGCACCGTTTTGGCCATCCTGGGCAATCAAGCTCAGGTGGATTGCGACGGCATTCGCCTGAAGATCAGCCAAAAGGAACTCTTTGCCCCTAAAGAAGAGCCTAAAAAAGAAAAAACCTTCGCCGCCCGCTTCCAACGCTCCGATCCCAAAGCTACCGCAAAAATGGAATTGGATATCCGTGGCGAAACGGTGATGGACGCCGAGGATATGATCGATCTCTTTTTGGATAACGCCCTGCTGGATCATCTCCATACCCCCACCATCATCCACGGCAAAGGCACCGGTGC
>JAZOXD010000069.1:0-5946 GCA_045659565.1 Eubacteriales bacterium
GAAAACAAGGCACAAAATGCTGCCCATCCCGGCGGATGGGGAGCATTTTTAACACAGTTTTACGCCAAAAGTTTGGATTTTAAGGCGGTTATTCCTTACGATGAGGCACCCCAGGTTTTTATTTTTCTAAAATTGCCAGGGCGCATTTGATGCCGTCTACCGCCGAGGTGGTGATGCCGCCGGCATAGCCGGCCCCTTCCCCCGCAGGGTACAACCCTTTTACAGGGCTTTGGTAACCCGCATCCCGCAGGATGCGAACAGGGGAAGAACTGCGGCTTTCCACCCCCGTAAGCAGGGCGTCTGCCAGGGCAAAGCCCTTCAGGCGACGGTCTAATTGAGGCAGAGCTTCCGCCATGGCATCCCCCACGAAGGGAGGCAAAATTTTCCGCAGACCGGAAGGGGTAACCCCGGGTTGATACGAGGGCTTCACCAACCCGAACCCTTGGCTTGGGCGGTTCGCCAGAAAATCTTCGGCCCGCTGGGCGGGGGCCCGATAGTCCCCTCCCCCCGCTTCAAAGGCGGCTTGTTCCAATGCCTCTTGAAAATACACCCCGTCCAAGGGATCGTTTTTATAATAATCCTTTGGGTTAACCCCCACTAACAGGGCGCTGTTGGCGTTTTGCCCATCCCGCGCGTGGTAACTCATTCCGTTAGTGACCACCCCGCCCTTTTGGCTGGCGGCGGCCACCACCACACCGCCGGGACACATACAGAAGGTATAGACCCCTCTGCCCTTGGCGGTATGATAGGAT
Source organism: Eubacteriales bacterium (assembly GCA_045659565.1). Taxonomy (GTDB): domain Bacteria; phylum Bacillota; class Clostridia; order Oscillospirales; family QAKW01; genus QAKW01. The sequence goes on from JAZOXD010000069.1 coordinate 753, forward strand.
AATTTATAATCGGCAGCCCCCAAATAGCGGGCATAATCGCCGTATTGGCTTTGGTTGATCAGGCTTTGGGGATGCTCGATCCGGGCTCCCACCGAAAAGGCTTTCGGCTCCATTTGGATTCCCTGATCCCGCAGCTTCCGGAAGGTGTCCCGGGCGCTATGACCGATGGCCAGGATCACGTGGTCGGTCTCATAGGTTTGGTTGCCCACCACGCCGACCACCTGTCCCCCATCCAGGATCAGTTCCTTCATCTGCTCTTCAAAATGAATTTCGCCGCCGAAAGAGAGGATCTCTTTGCGAATGCCCTTTACCACCTCTCGCAAGCGGTCGGTTCCAATATGGGGCTTGGCATCATAAAGAATCTCCTCCGGGGCGCCGTGGGAGGCAAAGACCTTGAACACCCAACGACAAAGGGGATCATTGACCCCGGTGTTCAGCTTGCCATCTGAAAAGGTGCCGGCGCCCCCTTCCCCAAACTGTACATTGGAGTTTTCATCCAGTTTGCCCCCGGCCTGAAACCGGGCGATATCCGCCATCCGTTCCTCCACGGCCTTGCCACGCTCCAAAAGAATGGGGCAGGCGCCGGCCCGGGCCAACACCAACGCCGCAAACAGACCTGCCGGACCGCAACCCACCACAATAGGCCGCTTGGCAAATTTACGGTTTGGAATCACCGGTTCCGGATGAGGTGCAAAGGCCTCGCCCTTACGCAATGCCTCCACCGTATATTGATAGCAGACCGGAGCTTTGCGGGCATCCACCGAGCGGCGGAGCAACCGCCAGTTCGACGGTTGAAATCCGGCGGCTTTTTTGATTTTTTGTTGCAGCATTTCGGGGGTATGGTCCACCGGCAGCCGGATTCCCTGCAGAATCATTTGGGGCATTTCTCCTTTATTTTTAAGATATTCCCATTATAATGAGAAAACAAGGGTTCGTCAAGGCAAAAAGCATCATTGTGTTAAAAGAAAACAACAAGAAACCCTTTACTTTCCCTTTATTTATTATATAATAGTGCTATAAATATGGGTTATGAGGATATTCGCTTATGAGGCACCCCCTTCTTTCAAAAATCGCATTACTGACCCTGATCGCCTGCCTGCTCTGCGCCTTTTCCGGCTGCAAAGGAAACAGCGAACCCCTGAAGATCGTTTCCTTCAACATCAAATGCGGATTTTACGGCAAGACCCTCAATGAGGTCGCCGATTTGATCAAGGAGACCGGCGGCGATATCGTGGGTCTGCAGGAATGCGACTTCAACACCAGACGCAGCGGCGAAATGAACCAGGTGGAGATTTTGGCGGTGCTGGCCGGGTATCCTTATTGGTATTTTTCCCCCACCCTGGAAAACTATCAGGACGGCCAATACGGCCACGGGATTTTGAGCAAATATCCCATTACCGACAGCAAGGTCACCTTCTTTGAAACCCAAGAGGGCGAAAAACGCAATGTAGAGCGGCACGTGATCAAGGTGGGCCGCAAGAAAATCTGCTTCTACAACACCCATCTTTCCACCCCCTGCGGCACCAAGCAGTACGCCGAGATTCAAAAAATGATGGATCAGGATAAATACGCTATCCTGGTGGGGGATCTGAACACCCGCCCCTGGCAGTTGCAGGGCATCCTCAACGAAGAAAAATACTACGCCATGAACGGTGGCGAAGCCCTTGCCTTCCCGGTTCCCACCTCGGGATCGGGCTCGGAAATCGACTATATTATTTATTCCAGAGAAACCCTGGAATGTGATATGGGCGGTGAGCACAAAACCGGCCTTTACGTTATCAAAACCGAAGCCAGCGATCATAACCTGGTATACGGCTATATTAAATTCAAATAATTATATAAGGAGAACACAGTATGGATTATTCGAAGTATTTGAAAATCGCATCCTTCAACATTAAGTGCGCTTGGTACAACAAGCAATGGAACGAGGTTTGCGCCGAAATCAAAAAAATTGACGCAGACGTAATCGGCATCCAGGAATGCGACGTGAACACCAAACGGAGCGGCGAAGGCAACCAGATGGAACGCCTGGCCGCAGAATGTGGGTATCCCTATTGGTATTTTTCCGCCACTTTGGAAAGTTATCAGGGCGGCCAATACGGCCACGGGATCTTGAGCAAATACCCCATCACCGAAAGCACGAAGGTTTTCTTTGAAAATCAGCACGGTGAGATCCGCAACGTGGAACGCCACGAAATTGAAATTGAAGGCAAAAAACTTTGCTTCTATAACACCCATCTGGCAGGGATCGTGGAACAGTATGACGAAATCCAGGCTATGATGGATAAGGATGAATACGCCATTCTGGTGGGCGACCTGAACTTCTGGTGCCCCAAGTTGGTGGGTCATCTGAACACCGAACGGTATCTTGACCTGAACGGCGGCCCCCGCCTGGATACCCCCATCATCACCACCGGCGGTTCTGCCATCGACCACATTATCATCACCAAGGATAAATTCGATCATTATTGGAACGAGGACGTGGGCTGCGGTATCTTTGTAAACCGCCCCCAGCCTTGCAGTGACCACTTTATGGTCTATACTTATCTTCAATTCAAATAAGGAGCCGTAAAATGAAAGATTATTCCAATTATTTAAAAATTGCCTCCTTCAACATCCAATGCGCCGGTTACACCAAGCAATGGAATGAAGTTTGCGAAGCCATTAAAAAGATCAACCCCGATATTATCGGCATTCAGGAATGCGATATGAACACCACCCGTTGCGGCACAGACAACCGCCAGATGGAACAACTGGCCAAGGAATGCGGATATCCCTATTGGTATTTTGCCGCCACCCTGGAAAATTATCGGGAAGGCCAATACGGCCACGGGATTATGAGCAAATATCCCATTACCGACAGTAAGGTGGTCTTCTTCGATTTCCAAAACGGAGAAGTTCGCAACGTGGAACGCCACGAGATCGACGTAAACGGGAAAAAACTCTGCTTCTATAACACCCACCTGGCCAGCAGCGTGGAGCAATACGAAGAAATCCAGTTGATGATGGACAAGGATGAATATCCCATTCTGGTAGGGGACCTGAACCTGAAATGCAACGCCCTGCAAGGTCATATGAACACCGAGCGTTACATCACCCTGAACGGCGGCCCCCGCCTGGACACCCCCATCGTTACCACCATTACAATGAACGCCGGTTATTCCTGCATCGATCATATCGTTCTGCCCAAGGATAAATTTGAGTATCACTGGAACGAGGATATGGGTTGCGGCATCTTTGTAAATCGCCCCCAACCTTGCAGCGATCATTTTATGGTTTATACTTACGTTCAATTTAAATAAGGGGTTGTGAAAATGAAAGATTATTCCAATTACTTAAAAATCGCCTCTTATAACGTTCAGAACCTGATGGGTTTTAATCAATTTGAAGAAGTCTGCGCCGAAATTTCCGCGCTGGACCCCGATATCATCGGGATCCAGGAACTGGATGTAAACGCTCCCCGTTCCCAGTTCAAGGAAGAACTGGCTGAAATGGCCGCCAAAATGGGCTATCCCTACTATTACTACAGCATGACCTGCCCCCTGCAGGAAGTGGGCAAATACGGCCACGGGATTTTAAGCAAATATCCTATTGTGAAAGGTGAATCTATTTATTACACCTATCAGCAAGGGGAAGTGCGGAACTATGCCCGTTGTGAAATCGACGTTAAAGGCACCCTGCTGTGCTTCTATAACACCCATATCTGCCTGGGCAGCGATAAAGATCGCAATCGCCAGATCAGAGAAGTGTTAAAACGGATGAAGAAGGATAAATATGCCGTGCTCACCGGGGACATGAACACCTGGCCCGAAGTTTTCAAGGAAGTGATGGATAACGAAGCCTTTACTCCCCTGAACGGCGGCGGTGAATTTGATGATTACAAGCCCACCTTCCCCATGGGCGATAATCCCCGCTCCCCCATCGACCATATCTTTGTTTCCAAGTCCCTGGATCATTATTGGGAAGAGGATACCCACACCGGCATTATCGTGGATCATTCCCCCTTAAGCGACCACAATATGATTCATACCTTCGTTCAATTTAAAAAATAAGGAGTTCTTTTTATGAAACGATCTTTGATCCGTAAGATCGCGGTGCTGACCGTTTGCGCTCTGTTGCTGGTTTGCGGCCTTTCTGCCTGCCAAAGTAGCAATCCCGGCGATATGGAGGATGCCGCTATCGACGAAAATGTAGAAAACACCGAATCCGAGCAGGATACTCAGGTGGAAAACAAAGCCCCCGAAAAGGTGGACGACACCCCCACGGTAGAAGGCCCCAAAGAAGACGAAAAGGAAGAAGATCCAAAAAAAGAAGAACCTGAAAAAAAGCCTGAAAAAGAAGAATCCACGGAAGAGGAAGAGGAAAAAGAAGAGGAAGAAAATTCCGATAACGAGGATCTTTTTGAGGATGGCTTCAGCGATGCAGAGGTGATCGAAACCGACCTGGATAAGCTTTATGCCGGCTGGCTGAAGGTCGCTTCCTATAACGTTCAGCATTACCAAAGCCAAAGCCAGGAGCTTTATGATATTGGCGACGAGATCAAATCCATCGATCCCGATATCATCGGTCTGCAGGAGATCGATATGAATATGAGCCGCAGTGGTAAGGAAGACCAGATGAAAAAAATGGCGGAATATCTGGGCTATAAATACTATTACTTTGGCAAGTCCATCAATTCCGGCGGTGGAGAATATGGCCACGGGATTCTTTCCAAATACCCCATCATCAGCAGCGAAACCATTAAATTCGAGGCTCAACATGGGGAGGAACGCTCCTTTGAACATCACGTGATCAATGTGAACGGCCAGGCTTTGGGCTTTTATAACACCCACCTTTGTCTGGACGGTACCCAGGCCACCCAGAATAAGCAACTTACCGAAATCCTCAATATGATGAAAAAGGATCGCTATGCCATCCTGACCGGAGATATGAACGCTACCCCCCTTCAGCTTTCCGTCTCCATCGACGATGATAAGTTCTGGATGCTCAACGGAAGCGATGTTTACACCAACACCGTAAACACCCATCCCGAAGGAACCAAATCCAGATCCCCCATCGATAACATCATCATTTCCACCAGTCTGGATTTTTATCTGGACGATTATTGCGTGGGCGTGATCGTGAACAAAACCGATTGGAGCGATCACAATATGATCTACTCCTATGTGAACTTCAAATAAGGAGAATCGTGATG
>JAZOXD010000070.1:0-1233 GCA_045659565.1 Eubacteriales bacterium
TGGATAAAGCAACCGCTATTGGCCAAAAGGATCAGCTTTTTCCCGGCCTTGTCGGCCCATTCCTTCAGCATTTTCAGGTGGGCTAGATCCCGGTTATAATCCCGCTGCACGTGGAAGGAATCAAAAAGATCAGAAAGATATTCCATCCCCTTAACCGTTCCGATCTTCATATTCACCGATGCCCGCACCTCAATTGCGGGGAAATGCTTTTTCACCGTATGGGCAATGGCAGGGGAGGCGGTGGTGATGATCTCCACACCGCCCACCGCATTTTCCAAATGCTCCAAAACAGAAATAACGGTATTGGCCAGCTTTTCCGAAAGGGCATATTCTCCATAGCAATTGCCGTTGAATAATAGATCTAATTTGATCCCCATGGCCTTGATGGTGCGCAGCTCCGCCTCCATCCGCTCCTGGGCAGACCAATCGGTAAAGCCGTGCCGGGTGGCGATGCCGCTGCGCCCGGATGGGATGTCCTGCCAGGCGAAAAACACCTCGGAAATATGGTCCTTATAGGTTTGAACAATGGCGGAAAAGGGCTCTTCGCCATTTTCGAATAACTGAAAACCAACTGCAAATTTCATCATTTTATCAATCCGTATCTGATTCCGTAGTTTTTTTTGTATTGGGGGAATTCAAGCCCTCATAGGGTGCTTTGTAGTCCACCGAGATGGCTTCTTCCTCCCAATTGATGGTCCAGGGCTTATTGGTGCGGAAGGGATTTTCGAATTTATTTTTCAAAACGCCGCGCTTTTCAAGGCTGACCATGCAAGCCCGGGTGCAGCCCTTTGCGCCGCAGACCGCTTTGCCCGTGTTATATAAACGCTTGGGCGCCGTATAAAAGGGGGAAATATCAGAGGGCTTATATTTTCCGGCCCTTTTGGGGGAGTCCTTGAAAAAGTTTCCTTCTTCCCCTTCCTTGCATTCAGCGCCGCCCTGGAATACCCAGTCGCATCTTTCCATATCCACATCGGCCCATTCCAGATCATAACCGCCAACATTCTCTTTGATGGTTCTGTCTGCGGGGATGCATCCGCCGGGGCACTCCCGCACGCAAGCCATGCAACGGTTGCAGAGGGTGCCGGGCTCCATAATGGGATCGGGCTCCAGCTCCAGGTCGGTGATAATGATGCCTACCCGTAACCGGGGGCCGAATTCCGGGGTCAGGAGCATTTTGGAATAGCCGATCTCACCCAGGCCGCAAAGAAAGCCGGCAATGCGCAGGTTGATCAT
>JAZOXD010000071.1:0-7220 GCA_045659565.1 Eubacteriales bacterium
ATTTAATGGAAGGATCGGCGTGGAAGGAAAGCTCCGGAGTATAACGCAGGCGCAGGCCCCGGGCCAAAGCGCCCCGGATATAGCTGCCGGAAGAGCGCAAGCCCTTCAGCATTTCCTTTTCATCCCCTTCAAAGGCAGAAACAAACACCTTACATTCCTTCAAATCACCGGTGGTCTCCACAGCGGTGATGGAAATGAAGGAGGGCACCCGGGGGTCCTTCACGGTGGGAAGGATCCGGGCCAGTTCCTTGCGGATCTCTTCATTGATCCGCTCCATACGATGAGTTGCCATTATTCTTTGATCTCCTGCATTTCGAAGGCTTCGATCATATCGCCTTCCTTGATATCGTTATAATTTTCGATGGTCATACCACACTCATAGTTTTCCAGAACTTCCTTGGCGTCGTCCTTGAACCGCTTCAGGGAGCCCAGAACACCTTCATAGATCACCACGTTATCCCGAATCAGACGTACGGAAGCGTTACGCACAATCTTGCCGCTCTTCACATAGCAGCCGGCAATGGTGCCCACACCGGAAACCTTGATGGTCTGGCGCACTTCGGCGGTACCCAAAACGGCTTCTTCCATCTTGGGAGCCAACATACCCTTCATAGCAGCCTCGATCTCTCCCAGACAGTCGTAGATTACACGATAAAGGCGGATGTCCACCGAGTTCTTTTCGGCCATAGCCTTGGCATTGGCATCGGGGCGGATATTAAAGCCCACGATAATGGCGCCGGAGGCTTCAGCCAACATAACGTCACTCTCGTTCACACCGCCTACGGCGCTGTGGATCACGCGGACGCGTACTTCTTCGTTGGTCAGTTTTTCCAAGGAAGCCTTCACCGCTTCAGCAGAGCCCTGTACGTCGGCCTTCACAATAATGTTCAGGTCCTTCACATTGCCTTCCTGAATACGGTTAAAGAGGTCATCCAGAGAAACCTTATACTGATTCTGGGAGGCCAATTTCTGATCAGCCTTCCGCTGGTCGGCCAGTTCACGGGCCAGGCGTTCGTCTTCAACCACGAAGAAGTTGTCACCGGCCTGGGGAACCTCGGCCATACCAATGATCTCCACGGGGGTGGAGGGACCGGCTTCCTTCAGCTTGCGGCCCTTATCGTCGGTCATAGCACGGATTTTACCCACCGCAGTACCGGCGATCAGGGTATCGCCCATCTTCAGGGTACCGTTTTGTACCAATACGGTGGCAACGGGGCCACGGCCCTTATCCAGCCGAGCTTCAATAACAGCACCCTTGGCCAGACGATCGGGATTGGCCTTGAAATCTTTCATTTCGGCCACCAGCAGCACCATTTCCAACAGTTCGTCGATGCCTTCGTGCTTCAAGGCGGAAACGGGGACACAGATGGTCTCGCCGCCCCAGGCTTCGGGCACCAATTCGTATTCGGTCAGTTCCTGCATCACACGATCGGGGTTTGCAGCTAATTTATCCATTTTATTGATGGCAACGATAATGGGAATACCGGCCGCCTTGGCGTGGTTAATGGCCTCAACGGTCTGGGGCATAATGCCGTCGTCAGCAGCTACCACCAAAATGGCGATATCGGTAACGGAAGCACCACGTGCACGCATTGCGGTAAAGGCGGCGTGGCCCGGGGTATCCAGGAAGGTGATATCCTGGCCGTTGCATTGCACCTTATAAGCACCGATATGCTGGGTGATACCGCCGGCTTCGCCGCTGGTTACGCTGGTGTTCCGGATGGCATCCAGCAAAGAGGTCTTGCCGTGGTCAACGTGGCCCATAACCACCACAACGGGGCAGCGACCCTTCAGTTCGGTTTCCTGGTCCTCACGGTCGTCGATCAACCGATCCTCAATGGAAAGGATTATTTCCTTTTCCACCCGAATATCAAATTCTTCGGCCACCAGATAGGCGGTGTCATAGTCGATCACCTGGGAGGCGCTGGCCAAAATGCCAAGACCCATCAGTTTTTTCACCACCTGGGCCACATTCACCTTCATCCGCAGGGCCAGTTCGCCAACGGAAATTTCATCGGGGACCTGGATCTTCATCTTCGCCTGCTTTCTCTGGAGCTCGATGCGCTTTAACCGCTCAGCTTCAGTTTCTTTCTTTTTCTTCATGCCGTATTGGCCCTGCTTCTGCCAATCCTTTTTCTTTTGGATCTTTTGCTTGGAAGCAAAGGTGTTGCGGCTTTCGTGGCTGCTGGCCAAATCCATCAGCTTATCGTCGTATTTACCCAAGTTTACATCGTTGGTACGGGTATCCACCACCCGGACGGTGCGCTCGTAGCTTTGCACCTGGCGGGGACCCTTTTCCTTCTTCTTGGGCATTTCAACGGGTTTAACAGGTTGCTTGGCCTGGGGCTTTTCAGCCTTCTTTTCCACCGGCTTTTCTGCTTTCTTTTCCACCGGCTTTTCTGCCTTCTTTTCAGCCTTTTGAGGAGCCGGCTTTTCAGCAGGCTTTTTCACAACAGGAGGAGTTGCGGGAGGTTCAGCCTTGGAGATCAGCCGGGGGCCGGTCTTCTTGGGTTCTTCCTTCTTAGGCTCTTCCTTTTTGGGCTCTACGGCTTTCTTGGGTTCTTCTTTTTTGGGCTCTTCCTTCTTGGGCTCTTCCTTTTTAGGTTCAGCGTTGGGAGCTCCAGCCTTTTTCGGCTCTTCCTTCTTTTCTTCGGCCTTGGGTGCTACCGCCTTTTTGGGCTTTTCTTCCACATCGGGGCGGTTGGCCAACTCAAAATAGGCGTTGAAGTTTTCCACCTGGGCCTGCTTGGTATAGTGGTTAAAAAGATAATCCAATTCGCCCTGGGTCAGAACGGCCATATGGGTGCGCTCCTTGGGCTCTAATCGGTTTAAAAGATCCATCACCTCGTTGCTTTTGAGGTTCAAGTCTTTGGCAAATTCGTGAACTCTGTATTTCTGTTCCAAATTATATACCCCCTTCAATATGTTTCGCCAGGGATTTGGCAAAGCCTTGGTCAGTAACTCCAACCAGGCAGACCGGCTTGGTGCCGATGGCATTCCCTAAGCGCTCTTTGGTAAACGGAAGGCGAACCACCGGAACCTTTTGTTCCGCCGCAGTCCGTTCCGCATTTCGTAATGTTCTGGGTGCGCAATCTTCTGCAATAAACAGAAGGGCGGTGGCACCCAATGCCGCCGTGACCATATCGTTTCCGTAGGTCAGTTTTCCCGCCCGCCGGGCCAGCCCGAGGGTGGTTAAAAATTTATCATTCATTCCCGATCAGCTCCTTTTGCAGCTGCTCATAGATTTCCCGGGGAACCTCCTGACCGAAGCCCCGGTTCAAGGCCCGGGTCTTTTCCAGTTTTTCCACACATTCGGGACGGCGGCAGAGGTAAGCGCCTCTGCCCGGGGCCTTGCCGGTAAGATCCACCGCAATGGCGCCCTCTTTATTCAGAACCACCCGAACCAGTTCCCGTTTGGGCATCATTTCTCTGCAGCAAAGGCACATCCGCATCGGGATCTTTTTTTCTTTGCTCAAGGGTTATTCACCTACTTTGGAAAGGGGCTTGATGTCAATTTTATAGCCGGTGAGCTTGGCGGCCAGGCGGGCGTTTTGCCCTTCCTTACCGATAGCCAGAGAAAGCTGATCATCGCTGACCACCACCACGCAGGTATGTTCATTATCATCGGCGGCCACGCTCAGGATCTTGGCAGGAGCCAGGGCGGCAGCGATGAATTCTTCAGAATTCTCACTATAGCGGATGATATCCACTTTTTCGCCCTTTAATTCATCACAAATCTTGGTGATTCGCTGACCGCGGTTACCGATACAAGCGCCCACGGGGTCCACATTCTCATCGTGGGAGTAAACGGCGATCTTGGTGCGGCTGCCGGCCTCACGGGAGATGCTCTTTACTTCAACGGAACCGTCAAAGATTTCAGGCACTTCCAGCTCGAAGAGCCGCTTTACCAAACCCGGATGGGTTCTGGAAATCAAAATCTGAGGACCTCTTTGAGCAGAGCGAACTTCTACCACATAGATCTTCACGTGATCGCCGGGGTTCAGGGTTTCACCGGGGATCTGCTCATTCTTAATAAGCATTGCCTGGCTTTTGCCAATCTCCAGGATTGCGTTGCCGTTGGGCTCCACCCGGTTGACAACCGTGGTAAGAATCTCGCTTTCCTTGCTGTTGAATTCTTGATAAAGCAGGCCACGCTCGCCGTCGCGGATACCGTGGATGATTACCTGCTTGGCGTTTTGGGCAGCGATCCGGCCAAACTCCTTGGTCTTGATCTCGACCTTACATTCGCTACCCAGCTTCAGCCGCTTGGAAACAGTGTCGTGGGCTTCTTCCAAAGAGATCTCCAAAACAGGATCTTCCACCTTTTCTACAACCGTTTTAATCTGTACCAGCTTAATCTCGTTTTTATCCCGATTGATGATCACCTCGGCATTATCAGCGGTGCCATAGGCCCGCTTGGCGGCGGCCAGCAGAGCGGCCTCTACCTTTTCCAGCATATAATCTGCCGGAATGCCTTTTTCGGCCTCGATCAGGTCCAACGCTTTAAAAAATTCTGCATTCTTCATTTCTTTTTCCTCTATCCTCCAAAATATAATACTTTATGAAAAATCCACCCAGGGCCGGATCAGGCGTGCAGCCTTGCAATCCAGCTCCAACGTTTCCTTTTGGGTTTCCAATGTAAATTTACCCTCTTCGTAGCCGGTGAGGGTGCCCACCCAATAATCGCTGCCGTTCAGCGGCTGAAACAGCTTCACTTCAATGGGCTCGCCCATAAAATAGCGGAAGTCCTTTTCCTTCTTCAGGGGGCGATCCAAGCCCACGGAGGAAACCTCCAGGTAATAATGATCCTTGATGAGATCCGCCTCATCCAAAATGGGATCGATGGCCCGGCTCATGGCCTCGCAATCTTCGATGGCGATACCGTTTTCTGCGGTGATAAACAGCCGCAGGAAATAATCCGGCCCCTCTTTAACATATTCAACATCAAAGAGTTCATACCCTAAGCCTTCCGCAACGGGGGCAGCCAAATGTTCCACCTTGGTTGCAATATTCTCTTTCATTCCAACGCTCCTTTCCGGGCAAAAACAAAGAGGTTCGCGTTTCACGAACCTCCTTTTATTCAACGTACATAAGGAGTATAGCATACTTTTTGCAAAAATGCAAGCCCTTTTTATATAAGAAGAAAATTTTACGGAAACCCCATTGCCAATTCCGATGAACATGGTATAATGAAAGAAAAACTTCATCGAGGTGTTTGCAATGAAATGGGAAAATTTGCGAGAAGAAGAATTTAAGGGCGCCATTGAAAAAAGCGGCGGCCTTTGTGTCATCCCCCTGGGCTGCATGGAAAAGCACGGCCAGCAACTGCCCGTTGGAACCGACGGCCTGGCGGTGACCGGCATTGTTCAGCAAGCGGCGGAATTGGAAGACGTGGTGGTCTTCCCCACCGGCTACTGGTTGGGAGATCTGACCGGTTCCCACGCCCGGAAGGATCCCATTGGCACGGGTCACGCCGGCTACATTGCTCTGAAGCCCACCACTTTACTGACCGTTTTGGAGGAGCTTTGTGATGAAATCGCCCGGAACGGTTTTCGCAAAATTCTAATTGTCAACGGCCACGGAGGCAATCAGGCTTTATTGAGCTATTTTATGCGGACCCAGACCTATGAAACCAAAAATTATGCCACCATGGCGGTGAACCATTGGGACAAAACCGATTATCCCCACTATTTGGTAGAGCATCGGGATGAATACCCCATGCTCACCGATGAAGACATCGAGGTTCTGAAGGGCTATCAAGAAAAAGGCTTTGGCGGCGGCCACGCAGATTTTCGGGAAACCGCCCGGATTATGGGCCTGCATCCCCAGCTGATCGCCACCGACCGCTATGATGCGGAATCCGGCCTTTCCACCCACCGTTCCGATTATCTCAAAGAATTGGGTGTCAACATTGTAAACAGCTGGGGCAGCAATTACCCCAACGCCATCGAAGGCTACCCCTCCTTTGGCTGTACCGAGACCATCGGACAGGCAATCGTTGCCCGTGAGGCTCGCCGTTTGGCCAAAATTTTCAAGGTTTTGAAGGAAGACGAAGAATGTGTGCGGATCGCCCAAAAGCTTCCGCCCCTGGAGAAATAAATGATGACTTTGAAAGAACTGACTGCCGCTTTAGGCATTGAAGCCTACCCGGCGAATTTAGAAAACTATTCCCAAACCGCCGTGGATATCTGCGATACGGCAAGAATCCGGTCGCTGGAAGAAAAATACGGCCTGTTAAAGGAATATCTGGACTTGGCACTCCGGGGCGCCGAAGCCCTGAAGCAGGATCCCCTGCGCCACGCCTGGGGGAACTTGGCGGCAGATTACCTTTTGAACTGCCCCTATCAGGAGCGGGAACGGGTACCCTATTTGCCGGGCGAGGATCTGGTCGCCGATGCCCTGCATCTTTTGATCCTGTTGCCCCTGATCGAACCGGCCATGGAGAACTACCGAAAGCGGGGGCTGGAGGAAGAGACCATCCAGGCGCTCTTTGCCTCCTTCTATACCTGCACCAAAACCGGCTCCGACCGGGCCGGCAGACCCCTGATGACCCGAGCCTATTTCTACTGGCTGACCCATTATACCGATAATCTTTTATTCCGGCTGGGGGTGTTCAATTTTGAATTAGCCACCTATAAGGGCGACGCTATCTTTTTAAAAAACGATGCCACCGGTCAGGCCGTTGCTCTGATCACCGGCGGCACCTTCCATCGGAGCGGATTGGCCTTGGGTTCTGCCGGAATGGAGGATGAAGAAGGCTCTTTTGAGGCGATTTTTGAAGAAACCGATACCGAATGGACGGGCTATATTACCCAAAACAGCCGTGTTGTTAAAGAACTTCGCAGCTTTTCCAAAAGCGAATGGCGTTGCATCTTAAAGAACGGGGAAGATGTGCTCAGCGTGCATATCCCCCGGGGCGTAGATTTTAGCCCCGAAAGGATCGAAGAAAGCTTTTCCATGGGCTTGGAATTTGCCCAAAGCCGGTATCCGGAATTTGAGGTAAAATGCCTGTTTTGCTCTTCCTGGCTGCTGGACCCCACCCTGAAAGAAATTCTGGGCGAAGGTTCCAAGATCGTGGGCTTTCAGGATCGGTTTTTGCGCTTCCCCAAAAAGAACGACGGCTCCGCCGTTTTCAGTTTTGTTTTTCAAATGAACCCCCCGGAGGATCTTTCCACCCTGCCGGAAAAGACCCGCCTGGAGCGCGCCATTAAGGAACGCTA
>JAZOXD010000072.1:0-1819 GCA_045659565.1 Eubacteriales bacterium
GCTTTGATGAACCCCCCCGCGGTTCTGGTGAATCCCGCCGGGGGGGCGGTGCCTGACGAGGAAGCTCTGGCCGATGCGTTTTTGGAAACCCGTTTAGGGGGCTTGGGGGTGGATGTTTACAGTGTGGAACCCTTCCCCACCGATCATCCCTTTAACAAAATTTTAGATCGGCCCAATGTTTGCCTGACCCCCCATATGGCTTGGGGCGCCATTGAATCCCGCAACCGCTGTATTCGAAAAATTGCCGGGAACATCACCGGCTTTTTCAGTGGTTCCTCCAAAAACAGAATCGTTTAACCCTAATCTCCGACTGGAAAGTTTTCGGAGAATTTTAAAAGGGGACCCTTTTTCAAAAGGGTCCCCTTTTCGTTTGATTATTCTTCTAACAGGCTCCAAACAGCGTTGGCATAAGCAACGGGATCTTCCACAGGCAGGCCTTCGATCAGCAGAGCCTGGTTATAGATCACCTCAGCGATCTTGGTCAGCCGGTCGCCTTCGGCTTTTTCTAAAAGTTTAAAGAAGGAATGGGTGGTGTTAATCTCCAGCACCTTTTCAGCCTTGGGGGCGCCGTTCATCCCTTCGGGAGCGGCGGCAAAGACCTTTTCCATCTCGATGGAGATCTCGCCCCGGGTGGAAAGGCAGGCGGGATGGCTTACCAAGCGGGTGGAGGCCTTTACGTCGGCCACCCGATCGCCCAAAGCTTCCTTCACCTTTTTCATCAAATCGGGATATTCTTCCACCTCTTTTTCTTCGGCGGCAAAGCCCAGATCCGCATCGGTGATGTTCTTGAATTCCTTTTCGCTGTAATTGCCCAGCATCTTGATGGCAAATTCATCCACATCCTCGGTGAAATAGAGCAGTTCATAGCCCTTGGCCAAAACGCCCTCGGCGGCGGGCATCCCCTTGATCTTTTCCTTGGTGGCGCCGGTGCCATAGTAGATAAACTTTTGATCCTCGGGCATCCGACCCACATATTCCTTCAAGGTGGTGTATTCCTCGTTCATAGAGGAGCGGAACAGAATCAGATCCTGCAGGGTTTCCTTATTCATTCCCCAATCGCTGTAAAGGCCGTATTTCAGCGTGCGGCCGAAGGCATCGAAGAATTTTGCATAGGAGGGGCGATCCTTTTCGCAAAGATTTGCCAATTCCTTTTGAATGGTTTTGGTGAGATTCTTGGAAATCGCCTTCAGCTGATGATCCTGTTGCAGCAGTTCCCGGGAGATATTCAGGGAAAGATCGGCGGAATCCACCAGACCGGTTACAAAGCCGAAATAATCCGGCAGCAGATCCGGGCATTTTTCCATAATCATCACACCATTGGAATAAAGGGCCAGACCCTTTTTGAAATCCTTGGTATAAAAATCATAGGGTGCGGCAGAGGGAACAAACATCAGAGAAGTATAAGTGAGCGTTCCTTCCACATTGGTATGGATGGTTTTTACAGGATCATCATAGCCATAGCGCTGGCTGCGATAGAAGCCCGTATAATCCTCTTGCGTGAGTTCCTTTTTGCTCTTTTTCCACAGGGGGACCCGGCTGTTGAGGGTTTCATCCTCGGTATATTGCTCATATTCCTCGGAATCTTCCTTTTTGCGGGATTTGGTCATTTCCATTTTGATGGGATATTTGATGAAATCGGAATACTTTTTCACCAATTGAGAAAGGGTATATTGTTCCAGATATTCATCATATTGATCGGTTTCGGTATTCTCTTTGATATGCAAGAGGATCTCGGTGCCGGGTTCGGATTTTTCGGCCTCGGTGACGGTATAGCCGTCGCTGCCCTTGGAATGCCAACGCCAAGCTTCCTCGCTGCCTT
>JAZOXD010000073.1:0-2940 GCA_045659565.1 Eubacteriales bacterium
CCAGCTCATTTTCGGTATCGATGATGGCGTGGCTGGAGGCGGCGCCGGACCAGCCGAATTCACCCACGGGCGCCTTGGTGCCTGCGACTTCGGGCTCCATCATGGTACGAACGCCCAGGCCGTAGCCGTAGGGCTTGGAAAATTCGCTGCTGCGGAACTCCTCCAGGGCAACGCCGGAAAGCTGGTTCACCTTCATCAGTTCGATGGTCTCGCTCTTCAGAAGCCCGCCCTTGGTGCCCAGGCACAGGGCGTTCAGGATCTTGGCGTAATCCTCGGCCCGGGTGACGATTCCTGCGCCACCGCTGTAGTAGCGATCGGTAAGGATATAGGCGCAGCTACCGCCCACGGGGTTCAATTTCTTATTTGCGCTGTCATAGCGGTATTGTGCCACCATATTTTGGCAGTTTTCCTCGTTGAAATTATAGGCGATATGTTTTAAGCCCAGGGGGTCAAAACACCATTCCTTTACGTATTCCTCAAAGCCCTTGCCGGTGATGACCTCGGCAACGGCGGCAAGAACGTCGTGGCAAAGGCTATAGTGATAATGGGTGCCGGGCTCAAAGTGCAGGGGGCGCTTGGCAATGGCCTCGGCCAGTTCCACAGTGGTGGCGTGGGGATTTTTACGCATGGCTTCCGCAAGGTGGGGCTCCTTTAAATCATAATCCAGCCCGCCGGTCATGGTGAAGCAATGGCGCAGGGTCAATTGATTTTTACAGGGGGTACCGTCCATCAGCTTCAGGTTGGCAAAGGCGGGGATATACTTGGAAACGGGATCATCCAGCTCCGCCTTGCCCTCTTCGATCAAGTGCATCATCCCACAACAGGTAACCACCTTAGAGCAGGAGTAAATGGGATAATAAACCTCCGTTCCCAAAGGTTCCTGCCGCAGGTAATCCTGATAGCCGTATTGCTTACGGAACACCAGTTCCCCCTTATGGTACACTAAGATATCACAACTGGGAATAACATCCCCGGGTACGTACTTTTTGATAGCCGCATCTAAATGTTTAAATTCCATTTTCATTTCTCCTGGTTGAAAGTTTTAAAATATGCGTTAAAGGAGGAGCCTTTGAAAAAGGTTCCTCCTTTTTTCATTTTATTCGAACAAAGAAGTACCGCTCATTTCAGCGGGAATTTCCAGGCCCAGCCATTCCAGCATGGTGGGGGCGATATCGCACAGGCGACCGCCTTCCCGCAGTTTGCAGGGATGGTTATAAACGATAAAGGGCACGGGATTGGTGGTGTGAGCCGTGAAGGGAGAACCGTCCACGTCTTCCATCCGATCGGCATTGCCGTGATCGGCGGTAATGAACAGGGCGCCATCCATCTTCTTAACGGCATCGGCCACTTTACCCACGCAGGTATCCACGGTTTCAACAGCCGTAACGGCGGCTTCGAACACACCCGTATGACCAACCATATCACAGTTGGCGAAGTTCAGGATCACCACGTCGTACTTACCGCTTTCGATATGGGCAACCACCTTTTCGCAAACCTCGGGAGCGCTCATTTCAGGCTGGAGGTCATAGGTGGCAACCTTGGGGGAAGCGATAAGTTCCCGATCCTCCCCTTGGGAAACGGTTTCTACACCGCCGTTGAAGAAGAAGGTTACGTGAGCATATTTTTCGGTTTCGGCAATACGAAGCTGGGTTTTGCCCTTGGCAGCCAGATAAGCGCCCAGGGTATTATCCAAAGACTGGGGCTTGAAGGCCACTTCAACGTTGGGCATAGAAGCATCGTATTGGGTCATGCAAACATAATAGAGGGGGAAGAAGCCGTTCTTCCGCTCGAAGCCTGCAAAATCGGGATCCACAAAGGTGCGGGTGATTTCACGGGCACGGTCGGGGCGGAAGTTGAAGAAGATCACGCTATCACCCGCGGAAACGGTGGCGCCTTCCTTACATACGGTGGGAACCACGAACTCATCGGTGATATTCTTGCCTTCGGCATCCACGGCTTCATAGGAAGCCTTAATGGCGGCAACGGGATCGGCATTTTTGATGCCTTCGCCGTAGCACAGGGCGGCATAAGCCTTTTCAACCCGTTCCCAACGGTTATCACGGTCCATTACGTAGTAGCGGCCCATGACGGTTGCAATTTCACCTGCGCCGATTTCTTTACATTTTGCAGCGGCTTCGGCCACGAAATCCGCACCGCTGGTGGGGGCCACATCCCGGCCATCCAGGAAGCAATGCACGTAAACCTTTTCCAGTCCGTTACGCTTAGCCATTTCCAGAAGGGCATAAAGATGGCTGTTGTGGCTGTGTACGCCGCCATCGGAAAGCAGACCCATCAGATGCAGGGCGGTGCCGTTCTTTTTGGCGTTTTCCATTGCACCCACCAAAGCTTCATTCTCAAAGAAATCGCCGTCGATGGTGCTTTTGGTGATACGGGTGAGTTCCTGATAAACCACCCGGCCGGCGCCGATATTGGTATGGCCAACTTCGCTGTTACCCATTTGTCCATCGGGCAGGCCCACATCCATCCCGGAAGCGCCGATAGCGGTTACGGGGCAGGATTCCTTCAGGGCATCAATATTGGGGGTTTTAGCGCTATAAATTGCGTTACCCTTGGTTTCGGAATTATTGCCGAAACCGTCTAAAATACAAAGAACAAGAGGTTTTTTACTCATCTTACTTCACTCCATGAACCACAACGGAGAAATCCTCGGCCTTCAGGGAGGCGCCGCCAATCAGGCCGCCATCCACATTTTCTTTGGCCAGCAATTCATCGGCATTCTTAGCGTTCATGGAGCCGCCGTATTGAACGGTGATGGCATCGGCTGCTTCGGCACCAAACATTTCGGCAACCGCAGCGCGAACATAGCCATTGCCTTCATCTGCCTGGTCGGCAGTGGCGGTAACGCCGGTGCCGATCGCCCAAACAGGTTCATAAGCGATGATAACATTTTTGAGCTGCTCGGCAGTAACGTTGGTCAGC
>JAZOXD010000074.1:0-1064 GCA_045659565.1 Eubacteriales bacterium
GCTGAACGGCATCGGTGATACCGCCGCCAACCTGCTCCACGCCGCCGAGGGCGAAAACTATGAATGGACCGATATGTACGACGGCTTCGCCAAGACCGCCGATGAGGAAGGCTTCCCCGAACTGGCCGCCAAATTCCGTGCTGTTGCCGCCATCGAAAAACACCATGAGGAGCGTTACCGTGCTTTGCTGCATAATGTGGAAGCCCAGGAGGTTTTCGCCAAGAGCGAAGTGAAGGTTTGGGAATGCCGGAACTGCGGTCACATCATGGTGGGTACCGCTGCTCCCGAAATTTGCCCCGTTTGCGATCATCCCAAGGCCTATTTCGAGGTTCATGCAGAAAACTATTAAACTTATTTAAAAAGTTTAAACGTCCCCGGATTAGCCCGGGGACGTTTTTTATTGTTCCTCTTGTTTTTTGATATATTCTTTCAGAATCAGATTGATATACTGCGAAAAGGAACGATCACATTCCTCTGCCTGAATTTTTAATTTTTCAATCAAATCCTCATCCAGGGTTATACTTACCCTTTGCTTCAAAGGCCGCATACTCATCACCTCAATCAAAGGATACCACAAAGAAGTACAATATGCGCAAATGTCGTATAAAGTAATATAAAGTATTATCGTTCGAAATAAGAAATACCTTCTATAATAAAATCAACAAATAAAAGGAGAAATATAGATGAAAAAGAAAATTTTATCCTTTGTTTTATGTTTAATTTTAGTCATATCCTTGATTCCCGCCTTAACGGCAGTAGCGGCACCCACCACCCACGCCGCTGCGGTGCAGGTAGGCCACGAAGGGGCGTATCACCTGAACGAGGGCGGCCATCATTGGTACCGCATTACCGCTACGGAGACCCAATACCACTCCTTTGTTTTCCGCAACAAGAGTCTGGAAGTGAATACCGGCATCGGCTTTCTGGATTCCTTTGTAAATCTGTTTGTGGGAAAGATGACCGTAGATGTTTATGATCAGCTGGACGAGCATCTGGCCACCTTGGATGTAAAATGCGGTTATAACGGCACCCTTTCTTTGAACCTGACCCAAGGCAAAACCTAT
>JAZOXD010000075.1:0-9818 GCA_045659565.1 Eubacteriales bacterium
AGGGATGCCGGAGTGAAGATTTATCTGTTGGGAAGCTGTTCGGGAACCGAACCCATGCCCGGTCGGCACCACACTTCTTTGGTGCTGGAGCAAAAGGATCGGCTTTATTGGTTTGATGCGGGCGAAACCTGCTCCCACACCGGCTATCTGATGGGGTTGGATCTGATGAAGGTTTCGGATATCTTTATTTCCCATCTGCATCTGGATCATACCGGGGGGCTGGCCAATCTGCTTTGGACCATTCGCAAACTGCATAAACGCTATAAGAAGATGCCCGTTTACGGGGATGTTACCATACACCTGCCCAATGAACAGGCCTGGCCCTGTATTTTGGGATTTCTCAAATATACCGAGGGCGGGTATAAAAATGATTATGAAACCCTTTGCCGGGGAATCCGGGAGGGTGTGGTGTTGGAAAACGAGCAGATCAAGGTTTCTGCCCTGCCGAACGGTCATCTGAAAGAAACCGGCCCCGCCCATTCCTTTTCCTTTTTGATCGAAGGGGATGGAAAGCGGGTGATCTATTCCGGGGACGTGCGCTCCCCCCGGGAACTGGAGCCTTGGCTCCGACAGGATTGCGACCTGCTGTTGATGGAAACCGGCCACCACGACCCCGAATCGGTTTGCCAATGGTTGAAGGAGGAAGCCTTCCCCCTGAAGCGCCTGTGCTTTATGCACCACGGCCGCACCATTTTGGCGGATCCCACAGGGGTGGAGGCGCGTTGTCAGGCTATTTTGCCCCATTGTCGGGTGCTGAATGATAAAGATACCATTGAAGTTTGATCGAATTTTATCCAAAATGCCGATTTCGAAAAAAATCGGCATTTTTTCTTGTATTAAGAAATAAAAAGGAGTAAAATGGCAGGGTGATTGAAAATCAGGAGGAAAAAGATGAACATTTTTCAACCCAAGCTCTTTGAAATTTTAAAGAGCTACAACAAAAAACAATTTGTTTCCGATCTGGTGGCCGGTTTGATCGTGGCCATTATTGCCCTGCCCCTTTCCATCGCCCTGGCCATTGCCTCCGGCGTTTCCCCGGAAAAGGGGTTGTATACCGCCATTGTGGCGGGCTTCTTTATCGCCCTTTTGGGCGGAAGCCGGGTGAATATTTCCGGCCCCACCGCCGCCTTCGCCACCATTGTGGCGGGGATCGTGGCCCAATATGATGTCAGCGGATTGGTACTGGCTACCCTGATGGCCGGTGTGATTCTGATCCTGATGGGGGTTTTCCGGCTGGGCGGATTGATCAAATATATCCCCCACACCATCACCACCGGCTTCACCTCCGGT
Organism: Eubacteriales bacterium; assembly: GCA_045659565.1. Taxonomy (GTDB): domain Bacteria; phylum Bacillota; class Clostridia; order Oscillospirales; family QAKW01; genus QAKW01. The sequence goes on from JAZOXD010000075.1 coordinate 1,291, forward strand.
ATTGCCGTTACCATCGTGGTGGGACAGATCAAGGATTTTCTGGGCCTTACCTTCCCCGAGGGCACTCATGCGGTGGAAACCTCCGAAAAACTGGCGGCCATCGGCAAATCCATCTTTACATTGAACCCCTGGGCCCTGTTGGTGGGCGCCATCGGCTTGATGATCCTGATCGTATGGCCCTATATCAGTAAAAAGATCCCCGGTTCTTTGATTGCGGTGCTGGTGGGAACCGCCTTGGTGAAGCTCACCGGCTTACAGGTGAACACCATCGGCGATCTTTATACCATCAGCCGGGAGTTGCCCGCCTTCACCCTGCCCGCCTTTGATTTGGGGCTGATGCGGGAATTAATGCCCAATGCCTTTACCATCGCCATTCTGGCGGGGATCGAATCCTTGCTTTCCTGTGTGGTTTCCGATGGAATGATCAAGGATCGCCACAATTCCAACACCGAACTGATCGCCCAGGGTGTGGGGAACATTGCCTCCAGCCTGTTTGGCGGGATCCCTGCCACCGGCGCCATTGCCCGTACCGCCGCTAACGTGAAAAACGGCGGCCGTTCCCCCATTTCCGGCATTGTGCACGCCTTGGTTTTGCTGTTGATCCTGGTGGTGCTGATGCCCTATGCTGCCTGGATTCCCATGCCGATTATCGGCGCAATCCTCTTTATGGTGGCCTATAATATGTGCGAATGGCGCCAGTTTGTGAAGATTTGCAAAACCGCCCCCAAAAGCGACATTCTGGTGCTGGTGGTTACCTTTGTGCTGACCGTGGTCTTTGATCTGGTGGTAGCCATCGCTGTGGGAATGATCATCGCTGTGGTGATGTTCATGAAGCGGATGGGAGACGTGACCCAAGTAAAATCCAAGGTGCTGGGCGAAACCCAGATTGTGAAGATCCAAGGCCCCATGTTCTTTGCCGCCGCCGATAAATTTGAAGAAATTCGCCCCCAGGAAGGGGCCAAAACCCTGCTTTTAGACCTGTTTGCCGTGCAGGCGCTGGATGCCACCGCCGCCCGCACCATCTTTAAACTGCAAAGCCGTTGCGAGGAAAGCAACGTGGAATTTAAGGTAGAAAATATCCAACCCCAGCCCCGTAAGGTGCTGAAAAAGGCAGGGTTCCAATTTACCGAATAAAAAAAGCGCCGAAGGTTGAACCTTCGGCGTTTTTTTAAGGTTTGTGTTTGATGCGGTATTCCCGTGGGGAAATTCCATACTTTTTGCGAAAAATGTTGGAAAAATAATTGGCGTCGTTGAAGCCCACGGAAAAGGCGATTTCGCTGACCTGCAAGCCCGAATAACGAAGCAGACGGCGGGCGTGCTCCAGCCGGGTTTCAGTCAGGTATTCCCGAAAAGTCTTGCCTGTTTCTTTTTTGAAGGTATGGCTGAAATGGGAGCGGCTGCAATGGAATTTTTTGCAAAGCTGCTCGGTGGTAAGATCAGAGGCGTAGCGCTGTTTGACGTAGCGGATGACCCGGATGGCAAAAGATTCTTCTTTTTCCTGCTTATGCTCCTTTCGATAGGCCAGCTCCAGCATACTGCAAAGGGGGAACAGCAGGGTATCGATCCGTTCCTTTTCGGGGATTTCCCGCAAAGTCCCATAGATTTTTCGCAAGGCCTTTTCAGAACAGCCCAATTCCTCGGCCGCGGCGGAAATACGACCTCTCCCCTCCTTACAGCCGTAGCCGCTCACCGAGATAAAGCCCAGGTTTTGCTCCCCATCGAAGATCGGATAAACGTATTCAAATACCCCTGCATAGCAAAGACCGCAAAAGGCGCCTTGATCGCTGCGTTCCAGGGCTTTTTTCTGCTGATGGCGGCAACGGCGGTTTCCGCCTGAGATGGATTTAATATAGCTGCAATAGGAGTTATCGTGGATATTGAACTGCATCAGGGAACTGAAGGCGATCAGCGTTTCCTCCCGCTGGGGATGCAGCGTCACCGAAAGGCCACATTCGGTGATTAAATATAATATGTAGGTTTCAATTTGTTTGATGATATCCATATTTTGCCCATTTCTATAGTATTCGAGCCCGCTTTTACTATGTTATTCTGTAATTTTGTATTAAAATGATATCATAAAAACTCCAAAAAAGCAAGGAGAAACGAAAATGGCTTTACAAAGAATAGAGCATACCGCCGATTTTTGCGTAGTCGGCGGCGGCCTGGCAGGGATGTGTGCCGCCATTGCAGCTGCCCGGGGCGGCTCCAAGGTGGTGCTGATCCAGGATCGGCCGGTGCTGGGGGGCAACGCTTCTTCCGAAATTCGGATGTGGGTTTGCGGGGCGCGAGGCGCCAATAACCGTGAAACAGGTCTGATTGAAGAAATTGAACTGACCTCCCTTTGGCGAAATCCCGATAAACTATACCCCATCTGGGATGGTATTTTATATGAAAAGGTGCGGTTTGAAAAAAACATCACCCTGTTGCTGAATTGCTCGGTTTGCGACGCAGAAATGGAGGGGGATCAGATCCGCTCCGTCACCGGTTGGCAAACCACCACCCAACAATGGCATACCGTGCGGGCCGCCTCTTTTGCCGATTGCTCCGGGGATAGTGTCCTGGCCCCGCTTACGGGCGCCGCATACCGCATAGGCCGTGAAGCCGCATCCGAATACGGCGAGGATACCGACCTGAAGACGGCCGATAAGCAAACCATGGGAATGAGTTGTTTGATTCAGATGCGAAAAACCAACCGCCCCACCCAGTTTATTCCCCCGGAATGGGCCACTTCCCTTTCCCAAGAATATTTGCAGACCCGTGGCCCCGTAATGGAGAAGACCGGCGAGAACTATTGGTATCTGGAGTTAGGCGGTAACCGGGATTCCATCCACGATACAGAGGAGGTTCGGGACGAACTGTTGGCCCTGGCCTACGGAATGGTGGATTACATCAAAAACAGCGGAAAGTTTCCCGATGCGGATTTTTGGGAACTGGATTGGATGGGCTTTTTGCCCGGGAAGCGGGAATCCCGCCGGATGATGGGCCCCTACGTGCTCACCCAGTTGGATATTTCTGCCCAAACCGTCTTCCCCGACACGGTGGCCTATGGGGGTTGGCCCATGGATAACCATCATCCTGATGGGTTTTACCACATCGGCCCGCCCACCGCTTACGGGAACACGCCCTCCCCCTATTGCATCCCCTATCGCTCTTTGTATTCGGCAAACGTGGGGAACCTGTTCTTTGCCGGCCGGAATATCTCCGCAACCCATCTGGCCATGAGCAGCAGCCGGGTGATGGCTACCTGTGCTGTATTGGGCCAGGCGGTGGGAACCGCCGCCAATATTGCCCGGGAATTCGGCCTGAGCCCCCAAGGGGTTTATGAAGAAAAAATCCAACTTCTGCAACAACGGCTGATGGAAAACGGGTGCTTCTTGCCCCATTTCCGCAGAGAAATCGGGGAAGTTTGCCGCAAGGCGGCTTTGACCTTTGAAGGGGAAGCCCCCCTTAACGGAGAAAACCTGCGTAACGGGATCGACCGTAACAACGTTACTTACGGGGAAGAAGAACAACGGGTAACCTTAACCCCGGGGAAAGGGGTTACCTATACCTTTGAACAACCCGCCTGCCTGAAAAACCTGCATTTGCAATTTGATACGGACCTGAATCGGGAAACCCTGCCGGGGGATCGTTGCGAACGGATCCATTCCATGCGGGCCAACCGTACGTCCGAAAGCCCCACCATGCATCTGCCCACCACGTTGGTGAAGGGGTATTCCGTTACCGCCGTAACGGAAGGGGGCGAAAAACGGTTGATTGCCGAAACCAACCGTAATCTGTTGGGTTGCATCAATCTTCCTATGCCCAATGAACCCCTGAAAAGCGTTACCTTCACCCCCACCGAAACCTGGGGTGGGGAAGAATTAAAGATCTTTTCTTTTGACGTGAGGTAAAAAGATGAATTTTCAGGAAAGAATACAACCGGTGCCACGGGCAAACCTCTATTCGGAAGAGGGCTACTTCGTCTGGTGCGGCACCATGTTTAAGTTTAACCATACTTATTATATGATTTACTCCCGCTGGGAAAAATCCTTGGGCTTTCGGGCGTGGGTCACGGATTCCAAGGTATGCCTGGCCAAAGCCGATTCCCTTGAAGGGCAATTCCGCCACGTGAAGGTGTTATTTGATTACCAAGGAAACAACCCCGAAGAACGGCGGGTGCTTCATAATCCAACCGCCGTTGTTCATAATGATCGGGTTTATCTTTATTTCATGATGACCTACGGCAAGGGGGATTATTGGGAAAACCGCAACCGCCAACGGATCGGCGTTGCCTGGACAGAGGATCCCGAAGGGGAATGGGTGCGAATGCCCAATCCCGTTATAGATATTACCCCCGGCAGTTTTGATTCCATGCTCACCAGCAACCCCGCCGTAACGATCACCCCCCAGGGCAAGGTGCTGATGCTCTATAAGGCGGTGGCCGCCACAGGAGAATTCCCCAAGGGCGGAGCCGTGCTGATCGGAGCGGCGATAGCCGATTCTCCCTTAGGCCCCTTTCACAAGGACGGAAAGCCCCAATTTGTGAACCCGGAGGCAGAATGGTCGGTAGAAGATCCCTTTATCTGGCACGAAGACGGTTGGTTTTATGCCCTGGTGAAGGATTATCACGGCTATTTCACCAAAGTGAAAAGCCATTGGTCGGGCTCCACCGCCCTGTTCCGTTCCCGCAACGGATTTGATTGGGAGCCGGACCCCGAGCATCCCCTTGCCTACACGAATGAACTGGAATTTGAAGACGGCAAGATTACCCTGAAAAACCTGGAACGTCCCCAAATCTTTTTCGAGGACGGCAAGGCCAAAGCCTTGCTTTGCGCTTGTCGGTTTTTTGAAGACGAAAGCACCACCTATAACGTAAAGATTCCTTTAAAATATTGAAAATAAAGGAGCGAACGAAACAATGGAAAGAACAAAACGATGGTTGGCATTGGCCCTGGCTATGGTGATGGTTGTTTTTCAGTTTGCGGTTATTGCAATTGCCGAAACAACCACTGATTCAGAGATCGTGGTTTATGCCAGAAATGTAGACGGAACCAAAAGTTCCGCCTTTACCAAAACCGGCACGTGGAGCAATTCCGGCTTGAGTGTAGACGGTCACGAGTCCTATTACAGCAGTAAAACGAATATCGGTTTTACCTTTGATTTAGGAACGGTTTTTGCCGGAAAATACGAAGTATATTATTACCGATTCGGCAACAGCACCATGCCCTTGCCGGTGGATGTAAAAATCGGTGATACCACCGCCCTTTCTGCAGAGGTCCCCCGCACTTACGACAGCAATGATGACGAATGGTTCAAATTGGGAACCATTGAATTGAATGTTGCAAATGCTGTGAAGTTGACCTATGCGTCGGCAAATCCCGGGGGAACCGTTCGGGCCAGCGCCGTGAAGTTGGTGCCTGTTGACGATGGATCCATCCGGGTCTATACCGACAGCGACGGCTTTACCAAAACCGGAACCTGGAAAAATTCTTCTAAAGCGGTGGACGGTCACTCCACCTTATATTCCAGCAAGGGCACGGCTGCCGGGTTTACCTTCAATATGGGCACCGTTCCCTCCGGTGATTACGAGGTCTACTATTACAGTTTTGCTGATACCGCCAAGATGGATCTGAAGGTTCAGGTTGCAGGCAAAGAAGCCTTTGCCAAAACCATTGATGCCCTTCCTGCAGGGAATACAGATGCAGGCTGGGTCAAGCTGGGTAACATTGAACTGGCTGTTAATAATACCGTCAGCGTGGTCTATGACTCCACTGCTGTCCAGAACGCCCGTGTTACTGCCGTGAAACTGGTGCCTGTCACCGGGCAGGAGCCGGAAGGAACGGTTCTGATTTATACCGATAGCAAGGGTTTTACCAAAAAGGGAAATTGGGGAAAATCCGGCTATTCCGTGGACGGCCATACCTCCTTCTATTTGGTTCAAAACGGCAGCGGTGAGTTTACCTTTGCTTCCGATACGATGCAGGCGGGGGATTATGAGGTTTATTACTATAGCTTCTATAACGCCCCTGCAACGCAGTTGGATGTTTTGGTGGGGGATCAGGTAGTTTTCTCAAAAGGTCTTGCCGCGGTTGAAGATAACCCCGTTGCTTTGGGCTGGGCTTCCTTGGGGAAGGTGCATTTGGATGCCGCCAATACCATCAGCGTTCATTGCCCCTTAACGACCACCCATCAGGTGCGGGCCGGCGCTGTGAAGATCGTTCCCGTTGATTCCGAAGGGGGGTCCCTTGTTCCCGAAGGGGGCGTTACCGTTTATGCCTGTGAGGAAGGGGAAGAAGCAACCGTGAACACCGATGAAGTGAGCATCTTCCCGGGCACACCGTTGGATTTTTCCGACGGTGCGCTTCGAATCGGCTGGGTGGATGCAGGGCTCTCGGTGGATGGACACGAAACGTTGGTAACCATGCTCCAGGGCGCAAAGGTTACTTTCACCGTGGATCAAAGCAAATTGAGCGCGGGAAGATATAAAGTTTACTATTTCGCTTCTCAGGTCGTTCCCGAAATGACCTTCACCGTGAAAGAGGCCGGCTCTTTGATCGGTAAGGTGACAAAAGGGGCCTCCTTCAGTTCCGTGCCCAATGCGAATATCGGGCCCGCTCCCTCCTGGGTGGATTGCGGCGATATCACCGTAATGGGCCTTGGGGACGTTACCTTTGATTATGAAACAGGAAGTTCCGCAATCGATGCCACCAACGCCAGAGCAACGGCGGTGAAATTGGTTCCCATTGAAGCGGCTGCTCCTTCGGAAGAGATCGAGAATGCCGAAGGGATGTATCTGGATACCTCTGCTTACTCCGGCGATTGGCAGGCCACCACGGCTCCTGCAGGTCCTTTGGCAGATTATCCCACCACCCTGTGGATCGATCAGGCCACCATCGCCGCTTCTCAGGTAACGGCTTATGAAAATAACTATTGCCAATACACCCCGAAGCTGGAAAGCCGCTCGGCAAAGGTTTACGTCTGGTTGGATTACTGGCCCTACGGCCAGGCCAATAACGTGGTCTATGAGGTACACAGCGGTGAAACCGTTGAACCCTTTACCTTTGATATGACCACCATCACCGAAAGCGGTTGGTATCAATTGGGTGAAGAATCTTTTGCATTTTCCGCCGATGAGGAAGCCAACTTTGTTCGCTTGGTGTGCACCAATGCAGATAACTACGGCGAAGACACCACCTTCCGCGCTTCCACCGTTCGGTTCGACGTGGATCCCTTAGAGGACGGTTCCGGCGAGATTCATGATTATTATCTGGTTCGCTACGTTTATCCCAACCCCGAAAACAAGGATCTTACCCACGTTGAGCTGGGCGCTTTGAGCGATATCCCCCGGGAAGATCCCCTTTATAACGACGTTTTCTATATGCACAACGAGGGATTTGTGACCGGTGTTTCCGATACCGCCTTCTCCCCCAACGAAGCCATCAAAGAGGCAGACTTTATTACTTACCTTGGCAACGTTCTCACCAAATATGGCGTTACCTATACTGCAGAACAACTGCAGGCAGGTGTGGATCTTGCAGATGACAACGAAACGCTGACAAAAGAAGAAATTGCAATTATTTTGAAAAATGCGGCGGATCTTGCAAATAAGCACACCGAGTGGTTAAAGAGCCTGAACGCAGACTACAGCGCCATTAAAGATCTTGATGATCTTTCCCAAGGGGCTGTGGATGGGGTGGATCTTTTGTATCGCACCGGCATTTACACCCCGGATGAAAACGGGAACCTGTTGCCCCAAAAGGTGATGACCCGTGGCGAAGCCACCGTTGTATTGAAAGCGTTTACCCAGCAGTTTATTCAGGTTTCTCCCACTGTAGATACCGAGGACGACTGGGTGATGACCTTCAACGACGAATTCCAGGGCACTGAACTGAATTACGACGTATGGAGTTCCTCCGATAAAGACTTCAGCAACCTTTTAGGCTCCCGCCATCCCGAGAACACCGAGGTTCACGGCGGCGCAGCCCATCTTGTGACCAAGTATGAATCAAGATACGAGGGGAAATATTGGACCACTGCCGATATTTTTGCCGATAAGGTATTTTCCCAGGAATATGGTTATTGGGAGTGCAGATATAAGATTGCCGCAGCCCCCAATACCAATAACTCCTTCTGGTGTATGTCGCCGGACGGCACCCCCAGCGAAAATTACTATGAAGTCGATATCAATGAAGGGCAGTATCCAAATTCCGTTGCAAATACCTTCCACGAATACCGCACCAATAATGGTGCTATCTCTTCCCAATCCAAATGGACCCGCAGTGACTATGATCTTTCCCAAGATTATCATACCTATGCCTGCAAATGGGATGCGGAGCATATCTATTTCTATTTTGATGGAGAATTGACTCACACGGTAAATACAACCTGCGGCGGTTCCCAAAGCTGGCCCAGACTTTCCACGGCCATTTTGAAAAGAACTTCCATTAAGATCAACCCCGATGAACACGACGGCACCGAAATGGTGGTAGATTACGTTCGTATCTGGCAGAGAGAAAGCGATCTGGAGGAGTACACCACCGCCCTGG
>JAZOXD010000076.1:0-7145 GCA_045659565.1 Eubacteriales bacterium
CTTACGGCTCTTCTTTTCGGGGCCGACAACCACCTTCATAATGGATTCTTCAATTTCCTGCTGGCCGATCTCATTTTTGCCGCGGCGGACCGCCAGCAGAGCGGCTTCGTTCAGCAGATTTTCGATATCGGCGCCGGTGAAGCCGATGGTGCCCTTGGCAATATCGGCAAAATTCACATTGATGGCGAATTTTTTATTCTTGGCGTGAACCTTCAAAATCGCTTCACGACCCTTTTGATCGGGCAGGCCCACATAAACCTGACGATCGAACCGGCCGGGTCGGAGCAGAGCGGGATCCAGCACGTCTGCCCGGTTGGTGGCGGCCATGACGATGATTCCGGCATTATTGCCAAAGCCATCCATTTCCACCAGCAGCTGGTTCAAAGTCTGTTCCCGTTCATCATGGCCGCCACCCAGGCCGGTGCCTCTGCGACGACCCACCGCATCAATCTCGTCAATAAAGATGATGCAGGGATTATTCTTTTTGGCTTCATCGAAAAGTTCCCGGACACGGGAAGCACCCACGCCCACGTAAAGCTCCACAAAATCGGAACCGGAGATCGAAAGGAAAGGAACCCCGGCTTCGCCGGCAACGGCCTTGGCCAGCAAGGTTTTACCGGTGCCCGGAGGGCCTACCAGCAAAACACCCTTGGGAATCCGGGCGCCCAGTTCCATATAGTGGCGGGGATTTTTGAGGAAATCCACGATTTCTACCAATTCTTCTTTTTCTTCGTCGGCGCCGGCCACATCCAGGAAGGTTTTTTTATCCTTCAGATCCGAACCGTGCTTTACCCGGATACGGGCGAAGCCGGGGGCCTTGCCGCCGTTCATCTGCCGGTTGGTCATCACAATGAACAACACCGCCAGACCGATCATCAGGAGATAAGGAAGCATGCTGACCCACCAAGGAATCACGAAGCCTTCTTCAAAATCGTAAGCGGTGATGATGCCGGCCTTTTGCTGTTCGATCACCAAAGGCATAATATTATCGTTAAACAGCCCGAGGCTCAACAGTTTGTGTGTAATCTTGGTGCCGTTTTGCAGTTCGCAGGAAACCTCGCTGCCCTCTACCTTAAAGGTTTTGACCTGCTGGGTCTGGAAGTAGTTGACCAGCTCGCCATAGGAAACTTTTTTTACTTCTGTGCCCTTGTTCAGCATAGAAAACAGGCCCAGCACAATAACAAACATCAGGACCACATAAATGAGTCCTCTGATTCTGGGTTTCTTGTTCAAGTTGCGGTTCACTCCTTGCTATATACTTCTTCCTTCAGGATGCCCACATAAGGAAGATTGCGGTATTTTTCATCGTAATCCAGGCCATAGCCCACAATAAAGGCATCGGGGATCTCATAGCCCATATATTTGGCGTCCACTTCTACCTGACGGCGCTCCGGCTTGGAGAAGAGGGTGCAGATCTCAATGGTTTTCGGCTTGCGTTGCTTGAGCATATTGATCAGGTTGTGCAGAGTGATGCCGCTATCCAGAATATCCTCTACGATCACCACATTCATCCCCGCAATATCCACATCCAGATCCTTCAGGATTTTTACGCTGCCCTTGCTTTCGGTTCCGGCACCGTAACTGGAAACCTTCATAAAATCGATCTGCAAAGGAATATCAATATGGCGCATCAGGTCAGCCATGACCATTACGCTGCCCTTCAAAATAGCCACCAACAGCAGGTCCTTGCCCTGATAATCCTTGGTGATACGGGCGCCCAGTTCGGCCATTTTAGCTTTGATCTGTTCTTCATTAAATAAGATCTCTTTTATATCATTTCTTTCAAAGGTCATCTTTATTCTTCCCCTTTTCTCCTGATTTCTGCAAATAAAACAGATTCGTTTTTTTGAGCGGCCACGGACTGATCGGCGCCGTAGCCTTCCACCCAAAGGACCCGGCCGTTTTCTTCCGCCAGAATCCAGAGCGCATCCCGCCGGGAGCGGGGCACGCGATCATTTTTTAAGCGTTTGAGCAATTGGGAGGTCCCCTTTTTGCCCACCGGGGAAAACCGATCACCGGGCAATTTGTGCCGAAGGACCAGATTGTTCCCTATTTTACCACAATTTAGCAAGGAATGTGTAAACGGATTATGAATTTCCTTTGACCGCAAGATAAACTCGCAATCGCCGCAATCCACCGGCACATCCGGGGTCACGGACAAGGAACAGGCTTCTGTCGCAGTTGGAAAACAGCAACGGCCGTATTCCAAGCGGAACACCCGACCTTCCGGCAATTGAAGTTGGGCGGAGGGCGGTGCTTTTTGCAAAATTTGACGAATTTCTTTAAAATGAAGCCGGCTGAGGGGGGCGCCCAGCATCCGATCCAACACTCGCTTCAGCACCGCAGACGGAAGTTCTGCCAAGACTTTGGCATCATCGGTCCGGATGCTTTCGGCCCATTGGTTCAGCGCATCGTCTTCCTCTGCCAAACATTCCATCGCCGCCGCCAACCCTTTTTGAAAGTTCCCCTCGGGGCGGGAGTTTAGCAACGGCAACGCCTGATGGCGAAGAAAGTTCCGTAAGTAGGCGGGATCTTCATTGGTTTCGTCCTGAACATAAGAGAGTTCTTGTTCCTTTAAGTAACCCAAGATTTCTCCCCGATCAAAATTCAACAACGGGCGAAGATAACCGCCCCGGTGGCATTTGATGCCCCGCAGGCCGGCGCTCCCACTGCCCCGATAAAGGTTGATCCAAAAGGTTTCCTGCTGGTCATCACGGTGATGGGCGGTGACCACAAAGGAATCCACCCCATTAGCCAAGAGATCCAGAAAGCCATAGCGCAAAGCTCTGGCCCCTTCCTCCGGACTCAGCCCTTCTTCTGCCGCAAAGGCAGCCGCATCCCCTTGAAACACCTTCAGGGGGATTTGCCATTTTTGACAAAGTTCTTCACAAAAGTGCTGATCCCGCAAGGCGTTTTCCCCCCGAAGGCCGTGGTTCACATGGGCGGCTTGCAATTGGAAATCCGGGCTTTGCTGTTCCTTCAATAAAGAGAGCAACGCCACAGAATCCGGACCGCCGCTGAGGGCCACCGTTACAGCGGCGCCCTTGGGCAGGTTTAATGCCGCCCATTCGGTTTGAAAGCGACCCTTCATCATGCGGGAGGCGCCTCGTCCGGCAGAGGAATGGCATCCTTTTTCGCCTTATAGTTTCCAAACTTGGTGAGAGTACTGTTCCAGCTGAGGAATACCGTTTCGGTAGGACCATGACGGTTTTTAGCGATGATCAGTTCGATCTTATTGGGGGTTGCAGTCTCTTTATTATAGAGTGCATCATTATAAAGGAACATAATTGCATCGGCATCCTGCTCGATGGATCCGGATTCACGCAGATCCGAAGGCATAGGCCGTTTATCACCCTCCCGCTTTTCGGAAGCACGGGAAAGCTGGGAAAGGCAAAGGACAGGCACATTGAATTCCTTGGCCAACATCTTCATCGAACGGGAGATTTCAGAAACCTCTTCCTGACGGCTGTTGCTTCGTCCACCGCCGCTCATCAGCTGCAGATAGTCCACGATCACCAGATCCAATTCCGGCAGGCGGCGCAGCTTTGCCTTCATCTGGGCAACGGTCATATTGGGGGTATCATCCAGATACACCTTGGTTTTGGCCAAAATGGAAGAGGATTGACCCAACCGCACCCATTCATTGGAGCTGAGTTCGCCGGTACGGAACTTTTTATTATCCACACCGCTATGGCTGGCCAGCAAACGGTTAGCCAGCTGTTCGTTGCTCATTTCCAACGAGAAGATGGCAATGGTTTTGCCCTGCAGACCAATATTTTGGGCAATATTCAACGCAAAGGAGGTTTTGCCCAAGCCGGGACGGGCAGCCAGCAAGATCAGGTCGCTCTTACCCAAGCCGGAAAGGACTCTGTCCAGATCCCGGAAGTTGGTTTGCAGGCCGGCAAAGGCAGCCCGATCCTGGGCGATCTTGGAAACATTTTCAAAACTTTGGATCAGAGCGGTCTTCAGCTCGGTCATAGAGGTATTACTCTGCTGATCCCGAATCTCAAAAATTTTACTTTCTGCCATATCCAGGATGCTTTGGGCTTCATCCGCCTGATCATAGCAGGCCTTGGTGATCTCCTCGCAGGCATTGATCAGCCGGCGCAGATTGGCTTTTTCCACCACAATGTGGCCATAGGCTTCGGCATTCTTGGCCGAAGGCACCGCAGAGGCCATATCGTAAAGCAGTTGCTTGGCCTCGGCTTCTTCATAGATGCCGGCGGCAACCACCCGGTTCAGAACCGTTACAAAATCGATTTTTTCGCTGACCATATACATTTCCATGATCTCGCTGTAGATCCGGCCGTATTTTTCCACATAGAAATGATCCGGACGCAGAAAAGCCGCCAGGTCTTCCATACAGTTAAAATCCACGATCAGCGCGCCCAGAATACTCTGTTCTGCTTCCAGGCTATGGGGAACCCGTTTTAAATCTTCAAATTCCACGGAGGTTTCTCCTTAATTATTAGTCCGCCTTTTCAACGGAAACGTTGATTTTGGCGGCAATGCCCGCATAAAGCTTTACGGTGCAGGGATAGGTGCCGAAGGTTTTGATGGTATCCACCACCAGTTTTTTCTTATCCACGGCAATGCCGGTTTCTTTTTCGATAAACTGGGCCACTTCCTTGGCAGTGATGGCGCCGAACAGCTTGCCGCTATCGCCACCCTTGGCCTTCAGGATGAAGGTTTTGCCATCCAATTTAGCTTGGCTTTCCTTGGCGGCGGTGGTATCCACATCAATCTTATGCTGGGCGGCTGCAGCCTTCCCTGCAAAATCGTTCTGAATCTGGGCATTTACAGGGGTAGCCAGACCCCGGGCGATCAAAAAGTTCCGGCCATAGCCATCGGCCACATTTACGGTATCACCCTTTTTACCCTGGCCCTTTACATCTGCTAACAATACAACTTTCATTCTTTTTCTTCTCCTTCCTGTTCTTGGATCAAACGGATCAAATCTGCCTTCACTTTTTCGAAGGGTCGATCCTTGATCTGGGCACCGGCAGCACTTCGGTGGCCGCCTCCGCCCATATCCTCCATGATTCTTTGCACATTATAATTGGTATCGCAACGGCCGGAGATATGCACCTGGCCGCCTTCCTCAAACATCACAAACGCACCGTTGATCTCGGCCACATTCAAAAGTTCATCTGCGGCCTTGGCGGCGATCACCTTGATGCCGTCAAATGGCTCCTCATCCCAGGCCACCAGTGCGGTATGCTCGCCCACCATTTCGGCCCGGGTGATCATTTCCATCTGCTTCCGGTAGGAGGACAGGTCATTTTTAAAGAAGCCCCGGATCTCTTGAGGATCGGCGCCGGTCTTCCGCAGAGTGGCCGCCGCCTCGAAGGTACGGCTGCCGGTACGCTCGGTGAAGTTTTTGGTATCCAATATGATGCCGGCCAGCAGGGCCCGGGCATCGGTTTTGTTCAGTTTACAACGCTTGATATTTTCGGTCAGCTCTGTAACCATTTCGCTGGCGGAGCTGGCATTGGGTTCGTGGAACATAATGGCCGCGGTGGTAATGCTGCCTACCGGAGCCTTACGATGGTGGTCGATCACCACCACATCCCGGAACCAGTTGAGAATCTTTTCGCTTTCGATATAATCCAGACTATGGGTGTCCACCACCACCAAAAGGGCATTTTCTGCCATAGGCTTGGTCATATGGGAAATTTCCATCAGGATCTCGCGGTATTCGGTATCCATCAGCATATCCAGCATATCCACACAGAGGTTTTCTTGCAGATTATAAAGGATATGGGGTCGTTTGCCCAAAGCCATGACACAGCGGGCCACGCCCACAGAGGCGCCGATACAATCCAAATCGGCAAATTTATGGCCCATAATATAAACGTGCTCCACCCGCTCAATCTGGGCAGAGAGGGCATCGGCCACCAGCCGAACCTTGACCCGCTTACGGCGGTTTCCGCTTTCGCTGTTGCCGCCAAAAAATTCATAGCGTTCCTTTTCGCAGTTGGTCATAGCAGCCTGATCGCCGCCCCGGGAAAGAGCCAGATCCAAAGCGCCGCGGGCCACTTCATCGGCCTTGAGCACATCCCCGTTCCCAATGGCCACGCCGATGGAAAGGGTGGCGTGAAGAACGCCTTCGATCTTGATCTCTTTCACATCGTTCAAGATCCTGAACTTACTTTCCTTCAGGGTCGCCAGATAGCGGCGCTCAAAGAAGATCACATATTTATCCACTTCCGGCTTTTGCACCAGGCCGTGGATGGAGTTGGCCAGTTGCCGCACCTTCACATCCACCCGGGTCACAAAGGTGTTTTTTTGTACTGCGGTTACATTTTCGGGGATCTCGTCATAGGAATCCAGCAGGATATAAGCCACACAGATAGCATCCCCGCTGAGGTGAGCGATTTGCTCGTGCAAAGAGTGATTATCCATCCAGTACACTGCATAGAAATGATCCTTGCCTTCTTCCCCCTGACGCAGGATATACACGGTGTATTCCTTGCCTGCGAAGGTGATATCGTATTTTCCGCTTTGGTGCTTTTCGATTTTTTCCAGGGAGATATTTTTATTGATTGCCTTGACCTTCTGGCCGAAGATTTCCTGAATATTCCCATCGTGAAGCACCTGGTGGAACAGTTCGTTATACCAGATGATCTCGCCCTTATCGTTCAAAAGAGTGATGGGCATGGGGAAATTGGTCAAATTTTCCCGGGTGGCTTCGTCCAGATAGGAAGTAACGCCCTGAAGATAGGAATAAAGATGGCGGTTTTTATGCTGTACGGACAGCAGGCTTCCGATAATAAAAGCGATTACCAGCAGGAACTCTGCCAGCCCCAACCAGAAGTTAGCCAGCATTGTCAGCAGAGAAAATATTGCCAACCCGCAATAGAGCAGAATCTCCCACTTTGAAATATTCACTTTGATGGATTTCATAACTGCCCTCCTATACTATTTATGCCCCGTTTTGGCGGGAGAAAGCCCGATCCACCAGCCTGCGCAAAGCAACAGGGCATAGGGGGTGAGCAAGGTATTGCCTGCGCTGAAAAAGGACAAGACCAATAAAAGGCCGATGATCAGCGCCCGCAAAACAGCGGAAAGCTGTTTTTTATACAGGTACCGTTCCAAACGGTAAACAGCAGCAAACACAAAGTAGAACCCAAAAAGGGTGAGGG
>JAZOXD010000077.1:0-3712 GCA_045659565.1 Eubacteriales bacterium
ACCCATAAGGCGAAGGTGGTGATTCAGCGATGAGCGGATTATATGATGCGCCCAGCTTGTTAAAATTGAATGTAAGCACCTTTAAGGGAATCGACGTTTCCGTTCCCGAGGATCAGCAGAAGCCATACCGAGCGGCGGATGCCAAAAACATGATGCCGGATGCTACAGGTGAAGCCCGAAAACGGCCGGGATTTCATTTTAAGGCAGGCTACTTTTATGTGAATATGGATGGGAGAGAACGAACACTCTGCAGAGTGATTGATAATAAATTATTTATCGTCAAGGTTGCGGGGACCGATACTTTAAGCGAATTCTATATCTTATATATGGATACTATCAAAATTGCTACGATGGGAAAGATGCCGGTAGTGATCCCGCAAAATGAGCGGTACGTAGTATTTATGTTGGGAGGCACCAATGCTGAGGGCGCCCGGATCGCAACGGATTCGAATTATACCTATCGAGCCGCCATGGCGGTGGTCGAAAGCAATACGGCGAACGTTTATGCCAGCAATTTCCGTCATTATTCCTATGATGGCGATAGTTGGGCTATCGGTCTGATCGGAAAGGATGAAATTATTACACCTATCATTTTGCAAGGCTGTGATCCCACCGGTGGAGGTTCTCCATATCAGCAGGTGAATTTGTTAAATCCCTGGGTAACGGAAAGCTTTTATGTAAAAGACAAGGCCTGTGTTTTTTATTTGAATTCGGTGCCTGTGGTGATGAGTACGGTTGTGACTGCGCCGGCACCATTGCCAGGGGTAGAATCGACGGAAAAAATCACAGTAGGACCTGTAGAAGGTTATGATCCTGCGGGATCCACACGCTATGGCGGGGATGCTTTATACACCACGTTCACGGTGGAAGAACTGATCCTGGTAGACGAAAAAGAAAGCAGCGACAGTGACGAAGTTGTGCAGGTGCCCAGGTGGGTCAAACGCCCGCTGGGTTCGAATGACGGATATCGTCCTTCTGCTAATCGGCTATTTTTGAGCAAAGATCATAACAAAGATCTTTCTTATACCACCGATTACGGTGAAACCATCAAGGTAAACGGCGGAGCGGCTGACAATGGATGGATCGGTGCCTCTCCTATCGAAGGGGAGGATAACATTCGTATTACGTACCCTCGGCATGAATTCAGCGAGCAATTGGAGGCCCTTTGTAATTGCATCTGTGGTACGTGGTTCGGCGTCGCCGGACATAAGGATCGGCTTTTTATTGGCGGTTGCGGAGAAAAGAAAAACCGTGTTTATTATTCTGAATTAGAGAATCCTTGTTATATTGGAGATCTGAATTATATCGAAACGGAACCAGGAAGCAAAGTCTTAGCTTTGGACGGGACTGCTGATACACTGGCAATATTGACTGATCGCGGTATCTATTTTTCGAGCGGAGCGGCACAGAACAACGCCGATGCTACCGGCTTTGTAGCGGATGTAACGTTTGCGATCACATCCAGAATTCCAGCGCCTGGAGTTAAGGAAGGCGGCGGAAGTGCTGTATTCGGCGGAGAAATTGTTTATCTTTCTGATGAAGGCGTGATCGCTGTGGCCTCCGGGGATAACTACGATTCTCGATATGCGGAGCATCGATCGGCAATGTTTAACAAAGCAATGCTGGCGGACAACCCCAGGCAGTTGATCAGTGCAGGCCGGTATCTTTTAATCCAATGCGACAATGATATCTGTTGGTTGATGGATGAACACCAACCAACAGCGGATGGAAATAAACCCTATTCTACAAGGCAGTTTGAAGGGTATCGCTTGGCGGAAATTAAGGGAACGCTCTATGAAGAAAACAACACCATTTACAGTTTGTACGGCGACAAGGTGTATCAATGGATGGACGGAACCGCAGGAGAACATTATCACGACGAATGGGACAATATAGAAACTGCTATCGAGGCCTATTGGGAAACGCCTTGGCTTTATGGAAATTCCTTTTTCCATAAAAAGGTCTTTACCACATTCGGTATTTTATTAGGGCAAGTGAATGATGCTGATACAGCGGTGGATGTTGACGCAAGGAGAAACGCCGATGACTGGAAGGATATTATGAGCTACGATGGAACCCTTTGTAGCTATGATTATCGAAAGATCGATTATCGACTCTTTACTTATGCTCCGGCGCCGGGGTGCCCGGCGATCACCGTAAAAATCAAAATCAAAAAGGCGCTGCGGGTCAAGTTGCGGTTTCGAAATGACTTTATCAATCAGCCACTGATTCTGCGTGAATTTGGGCTGAATTACGTTAGCGAAAGTTAAGGAGGAAGAAAGATGGCTGTTACATACTCTCCCGTTGAGGATGCCTATAAGAAACAGAAAAAGGCCATTGCACAGGTTGCCGCCGCAGAGCAGGCGGCGGTGGAGGCCCAGAAGGAGGACATTCAAGATAATGCCATTTCAGCAGTGCAACAGGCCTATATTCAGCAACAACGAGCACGAGCCCAGTTGAAGCAACACAACAAGGCCGCAGGGATCACCGGCGGGGCGGCGGAAAGCTCCGATATTGCCCTGCAGGCCAATTACAACACCAACCGCACCAATGCCCAGATCGCCCGGGATCAGCAGATCGCAGAGCTGGAGATCGGGCAGAAGAAAACCGAGGCCCAAGCAATGGCCGATCAGGCTTCGGTGGATGTTCAAATGCAGACCGGGAAGCTGGCCTTCAGCCAAGAGGAACAGACCCAACGCCGGAGCGAGCTTTGGGCGCTGGTGAAGGGCGGCATCATCAATCAGCAGATCGCCAACGAGCTAGGATATAACATTCAGGATCTGCAGAATTACTACAACAACCATAAGGAGAACTGATATGAAAAAGAGCAGCGTTGAACAGGCATATATTGACCGGGAACGTCTGCTCCGGGAAAACGAAGGGGCCGCCGAATCTAGTCGGGCGGCCCTTTCCGGCATTTCCGGGGCAAATATCCGCAAGGCCGAAGAAGCGGCCAAGAAGATCCGGCGGGACACCAGCATCGCAGAGCAGCAAGCGGCCGCTATCGTTGCCTCCGGCGAGGCTGCCGGCGCCGTTACCTTAGAACGGCAAAAACTGAACCAAGCCCAAAGCTTGGAGCATATCCGCCGGGGAGAGATCCTGGATATGCTGAATGCAGGGGTATATAACCCGGATTTTTCGGCAGAATTGGGCTATAGCGATGGAATCGTAAAAGAACTCGCCGAGAAGAAACAAAAGGAAATAGCGGCAAAAAAAGCCAAAGCGGCGGCAGTTAAGAGCGCCAGGGAGAAATATGAAGAGGCAGTCGCCAACCTTCAGGAGGCCAGAAATCAGACGGGATTTTATGCAGGCGAAGATCCCGCCATTGAGGAACGGTTCGTGGATGAAGATGGGAAGGTTTATAGTACCGAAACGGACGAAGGCTTCCAAAAATCCAAGGATGCGGCTTTGAAGGAAGCTCAAAATATTCCTTATAATGTTCTGGCAGATAATCCCCTGGGGCGAATGGTCGGAGCGAAAAAAGAAGAAAAGAAAGAAGAAAAAAGGATCGTCGGGGGGAAGATTACCGCGGCTGTCAATAAGTTTCTTTCTGTTGTTGCCGGAAACACTCAGGGGCAGAATACAGAATCCAAAGGAAACTACGTTAATTTGAGAAACCTCAATGAGGTAAAGGCCGACCAGGAAGCCTGGAAAAAGGCGGAGGCAGTTCGTAAAGAAAAGGCAGCCAAAGTAACGGAGCAGTACGACCAAT
>JAZOXD010000078.1:0-16060 GCA_045659565.1 Eubacteriales bacterium
ATTTTTTCTCTTTCGTTCATAGTTCCGGCCTCCCTTCAAAGGGCAGATCCAACTCCCGGAAGATGGTGCCACGACCAAGGGCCTCTTCCGGCTCCATCAGATGCCGCCATTTCTGGCTGGGCACAGTGGCCGATGCCAGAATTTGAACTTTTTCGCTATGATCGGGCCTTGGGCCGTCCATCCATTCGGCGTGCATCCGCATGGGCGGGGCCAACAGATCCCGAAGATCCAAATCATCCATATCTTGATTCTCCTTTCCTTCCACTATACGACATTTTCCCGCAAAGTGTTCCTTTACTTTTCTTTTGGAATATGATAGAATGTTCCCATCAGAAAACGGAGGTATTTCATGATGGCAAGAAAATATTTATTCGCAGAAAAAGGCAATTGGTACAAGGCCAATCTTCATTCCCATTGTACCATTTCCGACGGCGTTCTGACCCCGGAGCAGGCCAAAGAGGCCTATAAAGCCAAAGGTTATCAGATCTACGCCTATTCCGATCATCAGGTTTTGGTCCCCCACCCCGAATTAAAGGATGAAAATTTTCTGCCCATCACTTCCGTTGAGCGTAACATCAAGGATTTTCGGGATCCCGATAACAACGAACGGCAGACCTATCATCTGAACTTTTTCGCCAAAGATGAAAACTGCACCACCTTTCCCGATTTCCCCTATCTGGAACTGCAAGAAAAAGGGGAATACAGCGTGGAGATCATCAACGATCTGATCAAGCGGGCCAATGAGGCAGGCTTTTTAAGCCAATATAACCACCCCTTCTGGAGCACCCAGACCGTTAAAGACTTCGGCCCCCTGGAGGGCCTTTGGGGCTTCGAGGTATTCAACGGTGGTAGCCAGGCATTGGGGTGCAGAGGCTGGGGAGATCAGCAATTTGTGGAAATGATGTGGGAAGGCAAATATTTGTGCCCCACCGCAGGGGATGATAACCACGGCCGCGCCGATGAAAATAACCCCGAAAGCGACAGTTTTCACTGCTTTACCATGATCCGCGCAGAAAAACTGGAATACAACACCGTATTAAAGGCGATGGAGGATGGGCAAATTTACGCCTCCACCGGCCCCACCATTGAAGAACTTTACGTGGAAGACGGGATGGTTCATATCAAAACCTCCCCCGCTTGCAAAATTATGATCCGTCAACAATATCGAGGTTATAAAAATATTGCTTCCTTCCATGACGATCTGACCGAGGCCACCTTTGACCTTACATCCTTCAAACTTCCGCCCCGCTATATCCGCTTTGAAATTTGGGACACCCACAACAATCGGGCCATTACCCGTGCCTTTTTCCCCGAAGAATGGCAATAATCGTTTTAGGCTTTACAACCTCGAAGAATTGTGTTAAAATAGATGGGTAAAATTAATTAAGGAGGAAGATACAATGGCAGTTTCCAAAAAAGAGAAGCTTCCCTTTACCATTTATAAGGGTTATCCGCTGGTTCGTTGCAAAAACGATATCTATTACGGCGATCCCAAGGATGAATTCGTGATCTATATCAATATTCAGGAGACCGATGGATCTGCCGATGCGATCCCCACTCGGGTGACCGTTGAGCTTTTGACCACCGATGAAAGCGTTCCCTTCTTTGAGCGCTCCAAGAAAAAGAGCGAAAAGAAGAGCCTTTACGATGCCCTGGATATCGGCCAGATCTGGCTGGAGCGGGCTTTGAACAAAAAATAAGGTTATGGCACAGTTGGCAAAATTCATCACACTTTTGCAACATCCCATTTTGGGGAAAGTCTTTTCAGGAGCAGGCATTATTTGGCTGCTCCTTTCGCTTATTTGCTGGCTTTGCGGCTCCACCGCCTTTTTGGCAGAGGGCACACGCCGCAAGGTCCGTTCCCGGCTGCCGGGCTGCTTACCCTTTGGGCAGATCTATTACACCGTCCGGCTGGCAAACCCCAAGCGAAGCGCCGGGGGCACGGTTTTTCTGCTTTGGTGGTGGCTGGCCCTGAGCCTTTTGGGCGGAACCCTTTTGATCTGGGCGTTGGTGTTCTCCACCCGGGGCACAGCCGAAGGGCTGATCCTCTTTTTAGGGGGCGCCGGTGCAATCCTTTTGGGGCTCGGCACACTGTTCTATCTCTTTTTGCGGATCACCGAATTCAAGGCTCTGGCCCGGATGCTGACTTTAAAGCAATGGTTCCTTTCCCTGGTTTTTACCCTGATGGCCCTGCCCATCCAACGAATCTTTCTGCACTACAATTTTAAAAATCAAATCATTGAAGAAAAGAGCGAGGCTTGATGAATCAAGCCTCGCTCTTATATTGCAAAGGTGTTTTGCCTGTTTCTTTTTTAAAAAGCCGGGCAAAATTCCGGGGGTCCAGCCCCACCGCCGCGGCGGCCTCTGCCACGGAGCAATGCTCCCCGTCCATTAAAGCGCAAGCCTTACGAATCCGCAGGGCGGTGAGATACCGATGGGGCGCCAATCCGGTTTTTTCCTTAAAGAGAGTGGAAAAATAGCTGCGCTCCAGCCCCACCTCCCGGGCGATTTTTTCCACGCTGAGATCGTCGTGGAACCGGGCCTCCATCAGGCCCAGAGCCTTATCCACCCATTCTTCACCGCCCGTTGCCGATTGATAGCGCAAAAGAGCCCCTAAAATACCATAGATACAGGCCGTCTGCCGCAGGGAAGTGCCACCGTCCTGGGTGCCTTTTTGCTCCACCATTTTGCGAACCCAACCGCAAACTTCATCAAAAACCGCCGGCGGGGCAAAGGGCGTTTCGGCGGTGATGCCCGCCTGCTTCAGATAGCGGCCGATGGTCAGCCCGTCCAGGGCGCACCAATAGCTTTGGCGGGGATACTTCCGATCGGCGGTGTGGGCCACCGTGTCCCCGGGCAAAAGGATATAGCAATCCCCGGGCCCCACAGGAAATTCCCGACCGTTGACCACCACCGAACCGTAGCCCGCCACGCAACATTCGATAATATACATATCCCTAACGATGGGCCCATAACATTGCCCGGGCTTCAGATAATCTTCCCATTCGCAAAACAAAACAACCGGTTCTTCCCGTTTCATCCGTTGCACCTTTATCACCAACCAACAAATTGAAGATTTTATCAAACAAAGAATCCTTGTAAATTCCCCGCTTGATTGATACAATGATATCACAAAATTCCGAAAGGAGCAAGAAGATGAGTAAAAACAAATTGAATATCGTTGTTATTGGATGCAGCGGAATGGGCAAAAGGCATATGGATGGCATCATCGCCAAGGAGGGCGCTAATCTTTACGCCATCTGCGATACCGCCACCGATGGCCGGCTGGAAGCCTGCAAAGAAAAATATAACGTAGAAATTGCCGTTACCGATTATAAGGAACTGGTGAATGATCCCAACGTGGATGCGGCCGTGCTGGTGACCCCCGACCAATATCACCTGGAAATGACCGCCGCCTTTTTGAGGGCCGGTAAGGATGTGCTTTGCGAAAAACCCATGGCTCTGACCATGGAGGAATGCCGGGAAATGATGCGGATCGAAAAGGAGACCGGCCGCAAGCTGATGATCGGCCAGGTTTGCCGTTGTACCCCCGCTTTTATTATGGCAAAAAATTTAGTGGACGAAGGCCGGATCGGCGAACTCTTCTTCGTGGAAAGCGAATATGCCCATGATTATGCGGTTGCTCGCGGTTACGACGATTGGCGGGTGAACCCCAAGCGCCACGGCGTGATCGGCGGCGGTTGCCACGCCATCGATCTTCTGCGCTGGATCGCCGGGGATCCCACCGAGGTTCACGCCTACGCAAACCATAAATGCCTGACCGATTGGCCGGTGCAGGATGCCACCATCGCCATCTATCAGTTCCCCAACGACGTGGCCGGCAAGGTGTTCGTTTCCATCGGATGTAAGCGGGACTATACCATGCGCACCGTCCTCTATGGCACCAAGGGCACCATTATCTGCGATAATACCAGCCCCGAACTGACTCTCTTTGAATGCGGCGAACCCATCAACGGCAAGCGGGCCTATACCATCCCCAAGAAACTGCCTGTTGAGATCAATAACCATAACATCACCGCCGAGATCGACTTGTTCGTGGATGCCCTTCTGAAGGATGAACCTATGCCCGTCAGCTCCCGGGAAGGCGCCGCCACCGTTGCCGTTTGCTGTGCAACCGTAGAAGCCGCCGCCCAACGGAAACCCGTTACCATCCAATACCCCAAAGTGTAAAATTTTTGAAATAAGAAAAGGGACCTTTTTGTAAAAAGGTCCCTTTTAAAATCCCCCAAAAACGTTCAAAACAGGTTTTTATTTGAAGGTTTTCAAGGTGGGGGTATGGGGGAGGTGCATTTTTCAAAAGGCACCTCCCCCTTTTCGGTATTCCACGGGGGTGCGGCCTGTTTCCCGCTTAAAGATTTTGGCGAAATAGCCGGGGCTTTGAAACCCGCAAAGGCGGCCGATTTCTTCCACGGAGGCGCTTCCCAAACGCAACATCTGCCCCGCTTTAGCGATGCGAATTGCACACAGTTGTTCCATCACGGTGGTATGGCAATGTTTTTTATAATAATGGCAAAGGGCGTAGCGGCTCATTCCCACCTCCCGCGCCACCTGTTCCAGGGAAAGATCTTCGGAAAAGTGATTTTCCAGAAAGCGGCGCACCCGTGTTTCCACCGATGCAGTGGGGTTAAAGCAACGGTACAGCCACCGCACCAACCAGCTGTAACCTTCTGCCGAACGGGTAAGGGGGTTACTATCGCCGCAACAGAAGGCCTCCAGGGCCTGTTGCCCCCGTATCAGTTCGGGGGTGGCCTGAAATTCCAGGCAGTTCCCCACTTTATAATAATTCAGCAGTTGTTCCCCGCCCACAAAGGTGATCCAGCAGGTGGAAAAAGCGCCCCCTTCGGGCCAATAGGAATGGGGCACTTCTTTACGGAAAAAGACCCCTTCCCCCTTGGAAAGGCACAGAGTCTTCCCTTCTGCGCAAAAAATCCCGTTCCCCTCTGTCACCATCAGAATATGGTGTTGGTGAAAGCCTTGGGGGCGGTGGGTGGCCGATTGGGCAAGGCTATGGCCAACCGTGCCCACCGTTAGGGGCAGGAGCAAGGGTTCTTCTAAATATTTTTTACGAATTTCAGCAAACATCGGCAATATCCTTATAGTTCAACAATAATTTACCATTGAATTAAGCCATCATAAGCAATATAATTATATTATAAAAACTTTCATTTGTAAAGAGAGGATTCAAAAATGAAAACATTGAACATTGCCTTGATCGGCTGTGGCGGACGGATGAAAGGCCATATGAAAGAACTGATCAAAATGGAGGATATCCGGGTGGTTGCCCTGGCGGATCTGCACGAGGATCGCCGCCAATTTGCCCTGGAGCAGTTCCCCGGTGCCCGGGTTTATGAAAACTTCAGCGCCCTGTTGGATGCAGAAAGCAAGGATACACTGGATGCGGTGCTGATTGCCATTGAACCCACTGCCCACACCGATTGCGAATTGCGCCTGGTGGAAATGGGGATCCCCTTCCTGGTGGAAAAGCCCATGAGCGTGGATCTTGCCCTGGCAGAAAAGATCAATGCCCGCATTGAAGAAACGGGCCTGATTACCGCCGTTGGATTCCAGGACCGTTATCTGAACTTAATGGAAATAGTGAAAGAAGAATTAAAGAGTTGCACCCCCGGCGGGCTGGTTTACGGCAGTTGGGTAGGCGGTATTCCCGGTGTTTGGTGGTGGCAAAAGAAGACCGACTGCGGCGGCCAGCTGGTGGAACAGAACATCCATCTGTTAGACGGTTTACGCTGGTTGTTCGGGGAACCCCTTTCCGTTTATGCAACGGCCTCCAAAGGCATTGTAAAGGCGGGAGAAACCGCCTCTGCCGAATACGACACGGACGATCACTCCACCGCCGTTTTCCGCTTTGCCAATAACGTGACCGCCACCCTGGTCAGCGGTTGCTACGTTCGAAAAGGCGCAGGTGTGCGCCCCAATTGCGGGCTGATGATCTCTACCCCGGAGATGGTGATCGACTACCGCCTGCGGAACAATCTGATTCTGAAGACCCCCGGTGAGACCCGGGATATCGAAGCCGCCCACGATCAGACCTACCGGCTGGACAAAGCATTTTTAGATGCGGTGCGCACCGGTGATCCCTCCGGCATCCGTTCCCCCTACAGCGATGCTATGAAGTCCCTGCGGCTGGCCTTTGCCGCCAACAAGTCCATGGAAACCGGCGAAGTCATCTATTTTTAAGGAGAGAATAAAATGCGTTTAAGTGTATGTCTGCCGATGTTTTTTAAGGGTGTTCCCATCCCCGAGGCCATCCGAAAGGCGGCGGTTCTGGGCTACGATGCGGTTGAGGTTTGGAAATACGAAGATCCGGATATTGAGGGCGTTTTACAGGCCTGCAGAGAGACCGGTGTGGAATTTGCAGCCATGTGTACCGGATTTTTCACCATGACCGATGCCGCCTGCCATCAAGAATATCTGGACACCTTGCGCAAAAGCGCAGCCGATGCCCAAAAAATGGGCATCAAACGGCTGATCAGCCAGGTAGGCGCCGATACCGGTGCCCCCCGGGAGGAACAGCACGCCAACATCGTGAAGGTTTTAAAAGAAGCCGGCCCCATTTTAGAGGAATTCGGGGTAACCCTGGTGATTGAGCCCTTGAACACCCTTGTAAATCATAAGGGCTATTATCTTTGGTCCTCGGCCGAAGCCTTTGACATCATCCGAGAAGTGGATCATCCTTTGGTAAAGGTGCTGTTTGACATCTATCACCAGCAGGTGATGGAGGGCAACCTGATCGCCAATGTAACCAACAACCTGGATCTGATCGGCCATCTTCATTCCGCCGGTTGCCCCGGCCGCAACGAGTTGGACAACGGCGAGCTGGATTATCAAAAGATCTTTGCCGCCATCGATCAAGCCGGTTATCAAGGCGTATGTGCGTTGGAATATAAACCTCTTCTCCCCCCGGAAGAGAGCCTGAAGCAGACCAGAGCACTATATCAATAAAAAGAAAAAAGGAACCTTTTTGAAAAAGGTTCCTTTTTTAATTCTTTTCACTTACGCAGCAGCAGCCAAAACGTTCATTGCAATTACGCAGATGCCGATCAAAGCAGCCAGAACGATAGTGATCTTGGCCAGGATCGCATCGCGGGAGCGATTCTTGTTCTTGCTGAAGTAGCTATCGGAAGCATCGGAGCCACCGGCCATAGCGCCCAGACCCTGAGACTTACCCTGCTGAATAGAGATGCATGCGATAATGGCAACAGCCATAACTAAAATAGCAGAACCCAATACATATAATGCCATCGATTTCACGACCTTTCAATCCAAAATTTATCTCCGCCCACAGAGGCAGATTTTTTGCTATAAGCAATTATAACATAGGACTTTTAAAATTGCAACTATTTTTTAATCGCAAAAGTTTTCAACTGTTTTTTCAACAAGCCTGTTTACTTGCAATTATGGTTTTCAACAGGCTAAACCCCCCGAAATATGGCGATTTAAGGCGAAAATGTTGAAGTTATTCACATTTTGAACAGAGTTTTGAACAGTTATTATGTAAACAAAGATTATTTTTTCGTTTTTTTCAACAGGCAGGTAATCACCAATAAAACCACCTGT
This sequence comes from Eubacteriales bacterium, assembly GCA_045659565.1. Classification (GTDB taxonomy): domain Bacteria; phylum Bacillota; class Clostridia; order Oscillospirales; family QAKW01; genus QAKW01. The sequence goes on from JAZOXD010000078.1 coordinate 7,597, forward strand.
AAAGCCAAATTTCCATAAGCAACAGCGGCAAAGACATCGCTGGTCACCGGCAAAAATGCCAGACAGAAAAGGGTGATGCCCGAAAGTATAAACGGCACCAGAACATACCAAGTCGGCTGATGAAAACGCCGTTTACACTTTTGCAGAATCCACAACACCACCAGCACCACAAACAGCGCCAAAGCAAATACAACCGCCGCCGCAACGGGGGTCAGGTAAGCATATTGCACACTCATCATAATGGGCGCCGAAGGGGAACAGTAAACAACATAATAGCAAATGGGCACCAGCCCGCAAAGAGTAGCAAAAAGCGTCCGAGCGCCCGCTGCCGGGCTCCGCAGATAGTACAATACAAAGGCTACAAAATAGCCGATATCAAAATAAAACAGCAGCTCGGTCGTCAGTTTAAAAATATTCAGCCCAACGCCCCGCAAAACGCAGGCGGGCACACCCAAAGTAAGCACCAGGGGCACCAGCAAACAAACCACAAAGGGCAGATTGATCACCCGCTCGGGCTCTTTTCTTTTCCGACAGAAGCACAATACCAGCGTCACAATCAATCCAACTGCGGCCAACCCCGCCAACACCGGCAGCACATAGGGCAAATATTGGCGAAAAACATAGTCATACCGATAATGGGCAAAATTTTCTGCCGCCAACAGCACACACAAAAACGCCATCCAGAAGACCGTTATGGTGGCCCGTATCGAAAAGCGATCTAATTTGGACATTCCTCTTTTTTTTCTCATGTTTGGTTCCTCTTATAAATTTCCGCTCCGGTCCAACAGGATCGGCAATAAAAATGCGGCGGCATCCTCGGTCCGCAGAATTCGTTTACCCAAGCTGACACAGGGCAATTGGTCCGCTTCCTCCGGAGCAAGGCCCCCTTCCGGCCCAATCAAAAAAGCAATGTGCCCTTCCTTAGGCAACTTTGCCGGCAGAGGCTCGGTTGCATTTTCATAGCAAATAAAGGCCAGGTCTGCATTTTTCATTTCTTCAATGGCTTGAGCAAAGGAATAGCACGGTGCCAGTTCCGGCAGAATACTCCGCCCGCTTTGGGTGGCGGCGGAAAGCAGGATCTTTTCCCAGCGTTTGCGCTTATTCTCGTTGGGAGCGCCCCCAATGGCGCGACTGCTCAACACCGGAACAAACCGGGTAACGCCCAGGGGGGTACAACGATGGAGAACATCCTCCATTTTATCTTGTTTGGGCAGGCATTGATACAAACTGATCTTCAGCCCACATTCCGTTTCCGAAGGGAAGCTCTCCAGCACCTCAAAAATCGCCGTATCCCGACTGCATTCCACCATTTGGGCCCGATAATCGGTGCCCTTGCCGTCGCTGAAGATCACCTGATCCCCAACCGCCAGCCGACGAGAACGGGTCAAATGCCGGTATGTATCCCCTTCCACCCGGATCCGATCACCCGGAATTTCCGGCAAGAAAAAATGCTCCATTTATTCTGCGCTCCTTGCAGTAATGGCCACCCAGCCCCGTTCCTCGGCCACGGCTTCCACCGTCAAACCGGCGATCCGGATGGCATCCAAAATTTCATCCTTGCGGTCATCAATAATGCCGCTGGTGATAAACAGGCCGCCGGGCTCCAGCACACTATGCAAATCCTTCAGCAACATCAAAATCACATCAGCCACGATATTGGCAGTAACCACGGGATACTTCCCTTCCACCACAGAAAGCAGATCCCCGGCCCGATATTCCACCCGGTCACCCAAGCCGTTCAGCTCCGCATTGCGGCCGGCCACTTCCACCGCCAGCTCGTCGATATCACAACCAAAGGCACTTTCTGCCCCCAGCAACACACCACCGATAGAAAGGATCCCGCTGCCACAGCCCACATCCAAAATCCGCTTACCGGAAAGGTCTGCCTTGGTAAGGGCCTCCAGACAAAGACGGGTGGTTTCGTGGGCACCGGTGCCAAAAGCCATCCCGGGATCAATCTTCATCACCGTTTCCGAGGGCTTGGCTTCATATTTTTCCCAAAGGGGAACCACCACCAACCGCTCCACGTGGATGGGCTTATAATATTGCTTCCAACCGCTTTGCCAATCCTCTTCAGGAAGATCGCAAACGGTGATCTCCAAGGTGCCGTAGAGGGCTTTTTCGGGGGCATTGCGCAGTTCCTCCACCCGCCGTTCAATCTCCTTGAGGGTTTCGGCGCCCTGATCGTTATCCGCCACATAGACCTTGATCAGGGTACGATCACTGCGCTGCTTCAAAAGAGCCTCGTCCACATAATCCCAATGCGGGGTAACAGTATCTAAAAATTCTTGAAAATCCTGGGGGTCAATTACCTCAAATCCCCCAACCCCCACCGCCACCAGCAGGTTGCTGACCGCCTCCTGACCGGTGGAAAGGGTTTCAATGTTCATCTGTTTATAATTCATTTGGTCAAAATCTCCGTTATAATGGTATTGGATAGATAAAAGCCCCGATCATTGAGGCTAAAGCGGCCGTTCTTCACCGCCCCGAAATCCCGGTAACGGTTCAGGTCCAGCCCTTGGGGCAGATCCTTCAGCGCCACCCCGTCTGCCATACGAAGACCCAGCATAATGGATTCCTCATAGGCCTCTTCCGGGGAAACCGGCTCCGAATTTTTCAAAGGATAGGGTGCCTTCAGAAAGGCATTTGTATTTTCTTCAAAAGAATAACGCACCCCATCCACAAAGGAATGGGCGGCAGGCCCCAACCCCAAATAATCGGTACGCCGCCAATAAGCGCTGTTGTGCCGGGAAGCAAAGCCCGGCCGGGCAAAATTGGAAACCTCGTAATGCTCCATTCCCGCAGCCTTGGTCTTGGCACAAAGCAGTTGATAAAGTTGTTCTTCTGCTTCTTCCTCCATTGGGTTTACACCGCCCTCATACAGGGGCGTACCCTCCTCCCATTGGAGCGCATAGGCAGAAAGATGGGTCAAAGGCAGATCCAAAAGGGTATCCAGCGTTTCACCAAAGGCTTCCGCCGTTTGCCCCGGCAACCCGAACATCACATCGGCACTCACATTGGTGATGCCCGCCTCAAAGATCAGCTTCAGGGCATTCAATGCCCCTTCCCGGTTATGTAAGCGACCCAGTCGCTCCAGTTCCCCATCCTGCAGGGATTGCACCCCAACGGAAATGCGGTTAACTCCCGCCGCCTTCAAGGCAGCCAATAATTCCGGAGTGGTACTTTCGGGGTTCAGTTCCACCGTAAGCTCCGCATCCCCTTGCAAGCCAAAGGATTCCTTTGCCGCCCGGATCAGCCCCGCCAGGGCTTGGCCGCCCAGCATCGCCGGCGTTCCGCCGCCGGTATAAAGGGTATCCAGCGGACGGTGCAGTTCCTGTCCATAATACCGAATGGCCTTTTCCAGCCCTTGGGCATAACGCGCCTTTTCTGCCTCCGTTCCACAGGTGGAGTGAAAGGCGCAATAGGCGCATTTCCGCTTACAAAAGGGAATATGCAAATATAATGAAAACATCTTAATCGGAATCCAGCTTCAGCACCGCCATAAAGGCCTCCTGGGGCACCTCTACGCTGCCCAACTGGCGCATCCGCTTTTTACCTTCCTTCTGTTTTTCCAAAAGTTTCTTTTTACGGGTGATATCGCCACCGTAGCACTTGGCCAAAACATCCTTACGCATGGCCTTAACGGTCTCTCGAGCAATGATCTTGCCGCCGATACAGGCCTGTACCGGCACCTCAAACAGTTGCCGGGGGATGTGCTCCTTGAGTTTTTCTGCCATCCGCCGAGCCCGGGGATAAGCCTTATCTGTATGCACGATAAAGGAAAGGGCATCCACGATCTCACCGTTGAGCATAATATCCAGCTTCACCAGCTTGCTTTCCCGATAATCGGCCAGTTCATAGTCCAACGAAGCATAGCCCCGGGTGCGGGATTTCAGGGTATCGAAAAAGTCATAGATGATCTCGCCCAAAGGCAGTTCATAATGGATATTGACCCGATCCGCATCAATATAGCTCATATTTTTAAAGATGCCCCGCCGATCCTGGCAAAGCTCCATAATATTGCCCACATAATCCTTGGGCGAGATGATATCCGCCTTTACAAAGGGCTCCTCGGTCATTGCGATCTCTGCCGGGTCGGGATAGTTGGTGGGGTTATCAATCTCTAAAAGGTCTCCATTGGTCTTGGTGACCCGATAACTAACAGAAGGAGCGGTGGTAATGATATCGATCTGGAATTCCCGCTCGATCCGTTCCTGAATGATCTCCATATGCAAAAGGCCCAAAAAGCCGCAACGGAAGCCAAAGCCCAAGGCGATGGAGGTTTCCGGCTCGAACATAAAGGAAGCGTCGTTCAGCTTCAGTTTGGCCAAAGCCTCCTTCAGATCGTCATACCGGGCGCCATCTGCCGGGTAAATACCCGAAAAGACCATGGGGGTGCAGGGCTTATAACCGGGCAAGGCTTCTGCGCAAGGACGCTCCGCCAAGGTAACCGTATCACCCACCCGGGTATCCTCCACGCTTTTTATGGAAGCGGTGAAATAGCCCACCTGACCGGCCTGCAATTTTCCGCTGGGCTCCAGACCCAAAGGCCGCATCCAGCCACATTCCACAATATCAAATTCCGCACCGGTGGCCAGCATCCGGATCCGATCGCCGGTCTTCAGGGTGCCCTCCACCATCCGCACATAAACGATTACGCCCCGATAACTGTCATAATAGCTATCAAAGATCAATGCCGATGCAGGAGCATCGGGATCGCCGGTGGGAGCGGGGATATTCTCCACCACCGCTTCCATCACCGCCGGCATATTGATGTTGTTTTTTGCGGATACCCGGGGTGCATCCAACGCCGGGATGCCAATCACATCCTCAATCTCCCGGGCGACCCGATCGGGATCTGCCGCCGGCAGATCGATCTTATTGATCACCGGGATCAGTTCCAGGTCATTATCCAAGGCAATATAAGTATTGGCCAGGGTCTGGGCCTCGATGCCCTGGGAGGCATCCACCACCAGCACTGCGCCCTCGCAGGCGGCCAGCGCCCGGGAAACTTCGTAGTTAAAGTCTACGTGGCCCGGGGTATCAATCAGGTTGATCTCGTATTCTTCACCGTTTTCAGCCTTATAATCCAGCCGAACGGCCCGAGCCTTGATGGTAATGCCCCGTTCCCGTTCCAGATCCATATTATCCAGCAGCTGATCCTCCATCTCCCGCTTTTCAACGGTATTGCAAAGTTCCAGCAACCGGTCTGCAATGGTGGATTTGCCGTGGTCAATATGGGCGATGATTGAAAAATTCCGTATGTTTTTCTGGTTCAAAACAGTTCTCCTAAAATTTGATAAAAGGGCTGATACTCCGCATCCCGCAACAGTTCGTGGGTGGCGGCGGTAGCCCGGTGGATTCCCCATACACAAAGGAAACCCGTTAGTATTAGTATGATGACAATTAAAATGATCCGTTTCATAGGATCATTTTAACCCTTAAAAAGCTTTTTATGCCAAAGCTTCAATGACCTCTGCCGGGGTATCGGTGATGATGCCGGTGGCACCCCGGGCAGCCAGATCCCGGGCGTGATCCAGATCGTTCACTGTCCACACATTGCAATAAAGGCCCAATTCCAGTGCCTTTTCCAGATCCCGATATTGGGTGCCGGCCTTATAGCTGGGATGCAGCCCCAAGCAGCCCAGGTTTTTTGCGTGGGCGCCGGCGTTATAGATCCGGGCATCGTGCAGCAGAGCGATCTTGCATTCGGGATCCAGCTCCAGCATCTTAACGATGATATATTCGTCAAAGGTGGAATAAACCACCCGTTCCTTCAACCCAAAGCGCTCTACCATGGCCAAAGTCTCCCGCTCAATATACCCATACTCCCGATCTTCTTGAGCCTTGATCTCAACATTCAGATCGATGGGGTTTTCCAAGATAAAGAGCAACACCTCTTCCAGCAAAGGCACATAGGCACTGTCCTTGAATTGATCGCCGAACAGTTCCGGACAATGAACGGGATATTTGCAAATTTCCTCGTAAGTATGTTCGGAAACGGTAATATCCACCCCGCCGCAACGCTTCAGCGTGGCATCGTGGCAAACCACAATCTTGCCATCCTTGGTGGTGCGGATATCCAATTCGATATAATCAGCGCCTTCTGCTACCGCCTGACGAAAAGCGGGCATAGTGTTTTCGGGTGCACGGGTACGGCTACCCCGATGGGCGTGAATTTTGGGTTTATTCATTTTCTCCATCCTCCTCAATTTCCGGCAATTCGGAAATAAATTCATTCAGTTGTTCTAAATCCGGCGCTTCGATTTTCTCTTTCTCCGGGGAGACCGCCTGCGGGATCAGCGGCAATTTCTTCAGGATCATTAAAGCAACCGCCATATAAGCCAGCCCCTGCAAAGAACGGATCAACAGCTCCCCTGCCCCATTTTGGTTCGTTAATAAACGGAAAAGGGGCGCCGCAAAGGCGGCAAAGCCCAACACCAGAACATAACAGCAATTTCGGGCCAGCCGTTCCCGGGGGACCGTTCCGCCGGCTGTCCCACGAACCAGTTGCAGGTTCATTAGCAGAATAACGCAAAGACCCAGCATCCCGAAAGTATATTCGGAAATATGCAGATCCCGATAAGTGGTCCAGAAATAGGCCACCACACAAGCGCCGGAATGAAGCAAGGTTAACAACCCCCAAAAGGTATCGGCACTCTTCCCCAAGGCCAGCACCAACCAACCTAGGGCGCCCAGCAAATAAAACAGCAGTTCCACCGAAACACCGCCCGATAAATAGCCCCGGACGGCATCCAACAACGCCAGCGTCCCCAACACTAAAAAGAGTTGGCGTACCGGGAAGGAAATCCAGCGCCCTTCATTCCCGATCAAGGGTGTTTCCGCCTTTCCGTGGCAAAACAGCCAAGCGGCGCCAAAGCCCGCCAACAGCACCACCACCAGGGCGATCTGCAGAACTTTGGACAAGGGCGTGAATAAAAAGTAACCTTCCCCATCCATTGCGGCAAAATATTGAACCACCCGCAGCAGCCCGGCCAAACCGCCAAGCCCAAGGGCGCTGATCATCGCTTGCTTGATTTTCATTGGATTTGCATTCCTTTCTTGGGATATAATGATTGTAGTTTGTTGCAGCGCATAAAAGCGCTTCGTCAAGCCGATACCATCGGATTGGAATCATTGCAATAGATATGGGCAAACCAAAGATTTGGTGTCAAAACAAATCGGTTCCAACAAACCATAACCATTATAACAATACAGGCTAATTATACGATTTTCAGACAAAAATGTAAAGGGCTTTCAGGAAATTATTGCAATTGAAAAGAAAGTATGTTAATATTATTTAGATATAAATTTGTGAGGTAACGAAATGATCATTATCGAAGAATATAAGCAAAAGTTAAATGAATTCAAAAAGGATCTGGATATTCTGGAGGAGGCCCTGAAGATCGCCGACCTGCGCAAGCAGATCGAAGCCGATGAAGCCCTGACCACCGCCGAGGATTTCTGGAACGATATTGCCAACTCCCAAAAGGTGTTGCAAACCATCAAAAACAACAAGAACACCGTTGAAAACTTCGAAAAACTGCTCTCCTCCCACGAGGATCTGGGCGCCCTGTTGGAAATGGCCGAAATGGAGCCCGAAGAACTGGAAGACGAAGTCCAGACCGAATTTGCTGATTTTGAAAAACGGCTGGAGCAGGCCAACCTGCAAACCCTTTTGAGCGGCGAATACGACCACAGCAACGCCATCCTGACCTTCCACGCCGGTGCCGGCGGTACCGAGGCGCAGGACTGGGTGGAGATGCTTTATCGGATGTATCTGCGGTTTGCCCAGCGCCACGATTATAAGGTGACCGTGTTGGATTATCTGGACGGCGACGAAGCCGGCATCAAGAGCGCTTCCATTCTTGTGGAAGGCCAGTATGCCTACGGCTACCTCAAGAGCGAGATGGGCGTTCATCGCCTGGTGCGGGTTTCTCCCTTTGACGCCAGCGGACGGCGGCAGACTTCCTTCGGTTCCGTGGAAGTAATGCCCGAAATCGACGATGATTGCGACGTAGAGATCCGCCCCGAGGATATTAAAATGGAAGTGTTCCGTTCCAGCGGCGCAGGCGGCCAGAAGGTTAACAAGACCTCCTCTGCCGTGCGGCTGATCCACCTGCCCACGGGGATCGTGGTTTCCTGCCAGAACGAGCGTAGCCAGTTCCAGAACCGTGATATGTGTATGAAGATGCTCAAATCCAAACTGGTGGAGATCAAAGAGCGTGAAAACCTGGAACGAATCGAAGACATCAAAGGCGACCAAATGAGCAACGGCTGGGGTAGCCAGATCCGCTCCTACGTGTTTATGCCCTACACCATGGTCAAGGATCACCGCACCAACTTTGAAGTTGGGAACATCAACGCCGTCATGGACGGCGACCTGGATGGATTCATCAACGCATATCTGATCTATCTTTCTCAAGGAAATAAATAATAAAATAAAAGTGCCGCGGATTCGAAA
>JAZOXD010000079.1:0-2919 GCA_045659565.1 Eubacteriales bacterium
TGCCTAAATCGGCTCCAATATAATAATACATAAAGCAATTCACCTCCTGCTTTTATTTTGAAGGAAATATCTTGACATTTCTTGCCAAAAGGTGTTTAATATATAGACAAAATCTGATCTTTCGGAGGCGTTATGTTTTACCAGAGCGAGCATATCGGCACCGCCGATTATTTCAAGAAAGAAGAAGGCGAAAACTTCACCTATCAACCCCATCTTCACGGCAGCTTTGAACTGATCTTGGTCCGGGCAGGGGAGATGGAGGTAACGGTGGATGGCACCTCATATCTTTTGCGCCCCGGCCGGGGGGTGTTGATCTTTCCCAATCAGATCCATTCTATACAATCCAAATCCTCCAGGCATACGCTGTTTATCTTTTCCCCCCGGCTGATTCAGGCTTTTATCGCCGAAAAAAACGGCAAACTTCCACAAAATAATACCTTTAATCTTCCCCCGTCGGCCGAGCAGATGTTGCTGGCTCTTTCCCCGCAGGATTCTAAATATGCCCTGAAGGGGGCCATGTATCAGGTTTGCGCTCTTTTTGAACAGGAGGCAGAGTATGCAGAGGCATTATCCGACCAGCGGGATCTTTTGTTCCGGATCTTTTCCTATGTGGAAGAGCATTTCAAAAGCGATTGCACTCTGGATACCTTATCCGGGGCTTTGGGCTACCATGCCGATTACCTTTCAAGATTTTTTAAAAAAAAGGCAGGCATCCCCTATAACCAATATCTCAACACCCGCCGCCTGAGCCATGCGGCGCATCTTTTGGTCAATACCAACGAAACCTGCCTTTATTGCGCTCTGGAAAGCGGCTATTCCTCCCTGCGTAGCTTCAACCGGAATTTCAAGGCCCATTTCGGTATCGCACCTAAAACATATAAATTGCAAAACACTCCAAAATAGAAAAACCGGAAGGGTTGCCCTTCCGGTTCACTTTTTTATTCCACTCGAATCGGTCCCCAAGAGCGAATCTGCAAGACACAACTGCTGCCTTCGCCGAAGATGCGGTTCATTTCAGCGGTGTAATCGGCTACAAACTCATCGGGCATATAGGCCTGAATGGTGCCGCCAAATCCGCCACCGTGAACCCGCCATGCACCCTTGCCCTCCAGCATGCCTTGGGTGATGCAAAGAGCCAGACTGATGGCCTGATTGGTGGGGGTGCGATCGGAATAGATGTTTTGTAAGTACATATAAGAGGAATTCCCTGAAGCAACTACGATCCGCTTAAATTCCTCAAAATCCTTTTGGTCAAGGGCCTTGGCCAGGGCATCTACCCGGTCATTTTCGTTAAAATAATGCATGGCCCGGATCAAAGCCCGCTCAGAAAGTACCGTTCGCAGTTCGGGCAGTTTTTCTTTGAATTCCTTGGGGCAAACCTCCCGCAGATATTCCTTGCCAAAAAATTTGGCAACGGCCTGCATTTCGGATTTGATGGCTACATAATCAGCGGTCAGATCTGCGTGGTCGCTGTGCACATCGGTGATTACCATACTGTGTCCGGCGCCGGCAAAATCGAATACGATGGGGGAAACCTCCGGATTTTTGGGATCCTTAAAATCAATGGCGATCATCCCACCATAGGCACAGGAAAGCTGATCCAGCAGACCGCTGGCCTTGCCGAAATAAACATTCTCTGCAAATTGGGAAAGCTTGGCCTTTTCCTTGGGGTCCATTTTGCCGTCGTTGTAAAGATGATCCAAAATGGTGGCCATCTGCACCTCAAAGGCGGCCGAGGAAGAAAGACCGCTGCCCTTGAAAACGTTGCTGGTGGTATAAGCATCAAAACCACCCACTTTAAAGCCCAATTCGGTCATTTTTGCAACAATTCCCCGAAGCAAAGCGGTGGAACCGCCTTTTTCTTCTTCCCGAAGGGTTATATCGGTGGAATCGATCTCAACTGCGGGAAAACCGTCTGCCAACACTCGGATCAGACCGTCCTGCCGGGGGGCTACCATAGCCAGAATATCCAGGTCGATGGAAGCACCCACCGCCTTGCCCATATTATGGTCGGTGTGGTTGCCGCAAATCTCGCTCCGGCCGGAGGTGGAAAAGATCATCCGATGGGGGTAACCAAAAAGCTCCGCAAACTGCCGGGCGGCGTTGGTGTAACGTTCTTCCTGAGCAGCCCATTGATAATCGGGATAAATTTCTTTTGCGCGTGGAGGTAAATTCATGGTGTACTCTCCTTTGAGAAATTTTGTTTATGTCGACATTTTATCAAAAAAAACTATTATTGTAAAGAAGTTTAAAAAAATAGTACCATTTATCGCACTTTTATGATAAAATATGCTAAAAATATGTTTAAGAGGTAATTTTTATGAAACAATATGTGGAAGGGTTGCTGACCTACGGTGTAAAGACCGGGCTGGTGGATCCTTTGGATAAAACCTATGTGCGCAACCGCCTTCTGGAGGTCTTGGAACTGGAAGGCTATGACGCAGAAGACGTCACCCCCGCCCAAGGCTCCCTGGAAGAGTTGTTGAAGGCTCTTCTGGACGATGCCGCAAGCCGTGGCCTGCTGCCGGAAAATACCGTTACTTACCGGGATTTGTTCGATACCAAACTGATGGGTCTGCTTACCCCGCCCCCCTCGGTGGTGATCAATCGTTTCCGCTCTCTTTATGCGGAAGCCCCCGAAAAGGCCACCGATTGGTATTATCAATTCTCCTGCGATACCGATTATATCCGTCGCTACCGCATTGAAAAGGATCTGAAGTGGAAGGCTCAAACGGAATTCGGCGCCTTGGATATCACCGTGAACCTCTCCAAACCGGAAAAAGATCCCAAGGCCATTGCTGCGGCGAAAAATGCGCCCCCGGCGGTGTATCCCAAATGCGCCCTTTGTAAGGAAACCGAAGGCTTTGCCGGTAATCTGCAGGCGGCGGCCCGCCAGAACCATCGGCTGATCCCGCTCTC
>JAZOXD010000080.1:0-10863 GCA_045659565.1 Eubacteriales bacterium
ATCGCCGGCATCAACCACATGGCCTGGCTTTTGGAACTGAAGGATAAAAACGGCAAGGATCTTTATCCCCTGATCCGCGAAAAGATCCCCGCCGCCATGGCCGACCCCGACTTCAAGGACAAGGTGCGGCTGGATTATATCAATAACTTTGGCTATTACTGTACCGAATCCAGCGAGCATAATGCGGAATACAATATGTTCTATATCAAGAACAAATATCCCGAACTGATCGAGCGCTACAACATTCCTTTGGACGAATACCCCCGCCGCTGTGTTAAACAGATCAATAAATGGAAGACCGAATATCAGGAACTTTTAAACAACGGCGTGAAGGATCACGAGCGTTCCAGAGAATATGCCTCCCGTATTATGGAAGCCATCGTGACCGACACCCCCTATCAGATCGGCGGGAACGTGCTGAACACCGATCATCTGATTACCAATCTGCCTGCCGAAGCCTGTGTGGAAGTTCCCTGCCTGGTGAACGGCTATGGAGTACATCCTTGCCACGTGGGGCCCTTGCCCGTTCAGTGCGCGGCCATGAATATGACCAATATCAACGTACAACTTTTGACCATTGAAGCCGCCCGCACCCGTAAGAAGGAGCATATCTATCAGGCGGCGATGCTGGATCCCCACACCGGCAGCGAGTTGGATATTGACACCATCAAAAAGATGGTGGACGACCTGATTCAGGCCCACGGAGATTATCTGCCGGAATATCACTAAAAACAACATCATTTCAAGTGCTGCAGTTCTCTGCAGCACTTTTTTTACATAAAACAACATTGTGTTAAAAATGAGCAACATTATTGGGTTTACAATATTATATAAATAAATTAAAATTAAAATGGAAATCATCTATGCAAAACATGAGCAGTTTTGCATAAGGAAAGGAGTTTCATTATATGTTTCATTTTCCCATCGGTGTAATGCTGCATTCCTTCCGTCTTCCTGTTCCGGAGGCCTTAAAAAAGGCTCGGGAAGTAGGCGTCCACGGATTACAGTTATTGACCACCAAAGGCGATCTGGCTCCGGAAGCACTGACCGTTGAAAAACGGCGAGAGTTACTGGCGATGATCAAAGGCGAGGGCCTGAAGGTTTCTGCCCTTTGCGGGGATTTCAACAAGGGCTTTACCGATCCGGAGCTGAACCCTGAGTTGATCGACCGTTCCAAACGTATCATGGAATTGGCCGGTGATCTGGAAACCAACATTGTGACCACTCACATCGGCAAGGTGCCCCAAGATTCCAATGATCCCGTTTACAAGATCATGCAGTCCGCTTGTTTTGAATTGGCGGAATTTGCCGATTCTTTGGATGCCCACTTTGCCATTGAAACAGGCCCTGAAACAGCCCTGTTGCTGAAGGGATTTTTAGACACCCTTCATTCCACTGGCGTAGCCGTGAATCTGGATCCCGCCAACCTGGTAATGTGTACCGGGGACGACCCCGTTCAGGCGGTTTACACCCTGAAAGATTACATTGTGCACACCCATGCCAAAGACGGACGAATGAAGACCCCCGAGGAAATCGAACCCGGCAAGCGCACCTTTATTGAGTTGCCTTTGGGTACCGGCCACGTGGACTTCCCCAATTACCTGAAGGCTTTGGAAGAGATCGGCTATCGCGGATTTTTGACCATTGAACGGGAAGTTGGCGAAAATCCCGCTGCGGATATTGAAATGGCGGCAGACTTCCTGCGGAAGCTGACCGGCCAAGAAAAGCGTTAATGACAGAAAGGGCCTTCGGAAAGCCTTTCAAAGCGATATGGTGCACCCCATTCCAGAAGGCCCTTCCCATCATTATAAATTGATTATTGAAAGGAGATCTACACAATGAAAAAGTTCAGCAAGCTGTTGGCTTTGATTTTGGCACTTCTGATGCTGGTTACCCTTTCTACCGCCTGCAAAAAGAACGAGGATGAACTGATCCTGGGCGGGGACGAAGAGGTTGTTGACGATATCGAAAAAGATAACGAAGACGACAAAGAAAGCGACGAAGAAGTGGAAAACAAAGACGACGAAGACGACAAAAAAGAAGACGACGACAAAAAAGAAGACGATAAGAAGGAAGACGATAAGAAGGAAGAAGATAAGCCTTCCTCCAACATCGAACAAATTCAAGAAGAATACAAGGCAGAATATAAGTATGATCCCGAACGGAATCCTCTGATCGCTGAAGCAAAGAAGCCTAACACCGGCGTAAAGCCTTCTTTTGATATCGACCAGACCGGCTTTGTTAAGAATAACATCCAGATGAAGGATCTGAAGGGCAAGAGCCTGACCCTGATCACCGCCGTTATGTACGACACCTTCCAGTATAAAAACGAGAAGGGCGAACAGATTGGTGAATGGGAATGGTGGGATGCTTTGAAGAAGGAATACGGCCTGCAGATCAAGTACATCAAATCCCGTTTTGATAAATCTGTTTCCCAGTGTCTTTCTTATATGAATTCCGGCAAGGCTTTGGACATTGTTCCTACCCACTATGCTGGATTCCCCAAGTTCCTGAATCTTTCCCAACCCCTGGATCCCTATGTTAATATACAGAACCTGGGCAACTCCCCCGGTGTTGACCTGCGTACTTTGGAAAATTCTCGCTACGGTGGCGGTTATCGTTGTATCTCCGCAGTTGGTGTAATTGATACCCTGTGGTACAACCAATCCCGCGTGGAAGAAATGGGCCTGAAGGACCCCCATACTCTTTATGAGCAGGATAAGTGGGACTGGGATGCTTTTGCCGGCTTTATCAAGAGTGTGCCCGCCACCACCCCCGAAGGGAAAAAGCTCTATTCTTTTGGTCCCGCTGTTGGTTCCAACGCATTTATGATCGCAATCTCCAACGGTGTTATGCCCATTGAAGTTGACACCAAGAGCAACGAGCAAAACCTGATCAACAACTGGACCGATCAACGGGCTATTGACGCTTACAGCTTCCTGAGCAGCGTTCTGCAACCCGCCCAGACCGGTGGTAGCTTCTATAAAATGTACACCGACGGTGACACCATGATGTCTAACACCGTTACCCTGATGCCCACCTATGATACCAGTGAAAAGACTCTTTATTGCCACGGTAAAAAGTACAACTGGGTACCCTGGCCCAAGGCTAATACCGCAACCGGCCGTTACGCTTGCTTCAACTACGGTTATACCATGATGCTGGCCCGGAAGCTGAAGAATCAGTCCAACGCTGTTTACGCCGTGAAGTTTATGGAACTGTGGGCTACCCGCTTCACCGAAGCCATGTTCGACTTCCTTTCCACCACCTCCTATCTGAACTTCGACTATGAAGACAGAAAAGAATACTTTGAGTTTGCTACCAAGGATTCTTACTTCATGCTTCAGATGAACGCCTGGGATATGGTAGACAAGGATGAAAAAAAGGCTCTGTATCAGTTCTGGCAATCCGTTTACACCCAAGGTTTTAACGCTGTTACCGAATGTCAAAAGACCGCCAACTTGGCTCAGAAGGCAATCGATGCTTGCGTTAAGTACGGTTCTTAATTAACCACTTAAAAATCCCTCCGCTTCGGCGGAGGGATTTTTCATTGACAGAATGTTTCTCTATCCGCTATAATAAATTTATCTCATTGTGTTTTTTTGACAGAATCTTGTTATTGTGAGGTAAAATATGTCGAGATACGAGAAGCACCGGTACAACGATCCGGAGTTACCCATCAGTCTTCATTATGACCAAGGAAAGAATGGGCACTACACCCGGGTTCACTGGCATGAGCCTTATGAACTTCTATACTACACCGACGGTCAATGCGAAATGATGATCAATGGTGTTCGCCGGTTGGTTCAGGCCGGGGATCTGATCTTTTTAAATTCCAATTGTGTGCATAACTTTCATCCGATCAAGGGAAATTGCCATTACTACTGCCTGACGATAGACCCTTCCTTAACAGATGACTTTGGGTTGCAGAAGTGGTATAATCACCCGATGATCCAAACCCGGAAACCGGAGTTAATTGATCTTTTTATGCAGTTAGTGCAATTAAAAAAGGAGCAACCGCTCTTTTTTAAAAAAGAAATGAAGGCGATTATTCTGCAGTTATTGATTCGCCTTTTTCGGATCCCGGAGAATATCCCCGCAGAGCCTTTGCAGCTGACGACTCAATGCCAAATGGTAATGAAGGCTGTTGACTATTTGCAAGCCCATTTCACCGAACCCATTACAGTGGAGGAATTAAGCAATTATCTGGGTTTCAGCAAATATTATTTTTGCCATCAATTCAAAGAGATCACCGGACAGACCATGGTGGATTATTTAAACAATTTACGCTGCAAAAATGCCCGCCGCCTGTTATCGGAGGGGCAATGCAACGTAAGCGAAAGTGCCCGACTTTCCGGCTTTACCAATCTTTCCTATTTTGCAAAGGTTTATAAAAAGCATATGGGAAACCTGCCTTCAAAGGCACAAAAATAAAAAGAAAAAGTTGACACAGGAACCGTCCCTGTGTCAACTTTTTTTAGAATTCAATCGGTTTTCCGTTCAGGGTGACCCTTTTAAACTCAGCCTGCGGGCAATCCTGAATTGCAAAGGGACCCTTTGGCCAGGCGGCCAAAAAGTTCTCCTGATCCTCCAGGGAGAAATTTTCTAACCACAGTCCCTTCACGTTGCTTGCCCGGAACCAGCTCTCTCCTTTTTTGGCAAAACAGCTTTCGGTAAAGGGCTTGGGGCCATCAATCATCTGAACAGAAAAATCCTTCAGGCAGATATTTTCCACCTCATTCCCCGCCAGGACGTTGAAATGAATATAGCCGTAAACCTCTGCCCGAATATCCTGCAGGGTGATGTTTTTGATACAGGCCCCCCCTTTGGATTCGCTGATGATTTCTACAGGGCGAGAGCAATTGGTCATTGTGATATGGGAAAAGCTTACGTCCTCGATGGAGGTATTCCCCGAGCCGTGGTAACTGGACATAATCTGCACGGCGGGGGCGCCACGGGTAATACAAAGGTTAGAGATGCGGATATGGCGAATGGTGCCCGCCCCCAGGCCCAGGCGGATAGCGGAGGAGGACGAGGAAAGAACACAGTTGCTGATGGTTACGTATTCGCAGAAGGGTTGGGCCTTTTGCAAGGGAGCGCAGTTCCCGCGGATGGCGATGCAATCGTCCCCCGTATCAATGATACAATCGGAAACGGTGACGTGGCGGCAACAGTCGATATCAAGCCCGTCGCTGTTAAAGAAATCCACGGGGTTAAAGGTGTGAAGGCCACGGACGGAAACGTATTCACAGCCGTGGAGGTAGCAACCCCAGCAGGGTTGGTTGGTGATGGTGATATTTTCCACCAGCACCCGTTTACATTCGATAAAGCACAAAAGTTGGCCGGGGCGGCAATTTACGGGGTCTTTTGCACCGCGGCAGCCTTGGTTCCACACGTAGGCGCCCCAGGGCTTATTCTCGCCCATAAAGAAATCGCCGTTTCCATCCAAGGTGCCCGTGCCCGTGACAGCCACGTTTTCACATTCCAGAGCAATAATCAGGTGTTTGCCCAACCATTTTTCGTTCACGGGGCTGGAGATATTCTGGGGGTAGGCATCTACGTCGTTATAATCTTCCATTTTATCACTGCCCTGCAGACGGGCGCCGTGGGCCAGATGAAGTTCCACATTGGAGCGAAGCCAGATGGTGCCGCTGCGAAAATGCCCCGCAGGAACAACGACTTTCCCTCCCATTTCCCCCAGGGAATCAATTGCGTTCTGAATGGCTTTTGTGGAAAGCGTAATGCCATCGGCAACGGCGCCGAACTGCAGAATATTAACTTCCATTTGAACATCCTCCCGAAAAAACAAAATCCATCGATTTCCGCATAAAAAGATTTATTGTCCTTATAAAAGCGGAAGCAGGGAAACTTTTTTTGACTTTTATCCAAAAAAAGCATTATTGTGTTAAATCCAAGCAACATAAAAGGGTTTACTTTTTTTTAAATTATTATATAATAAACGAAGACAATGTGTCAATATTTTTACATTTCGAAAGGAGATTTTGAAAATGTATGATTTTTCTATCGGTGTAATGCTGGAATCCTTCCGTCAGCCCATTCCCGTGGCCCTGAAAAAAGCCCGTGAGGTTGGCGCTTCCGGTATCCAGGTATATGCCTCCAGAGGGGAGCTTGCTCCCGAAAACCTCTCCCCCGCCGCCCGGAAAGAATTCCTGGCCATGGTGAAGGGTGAAGGTTTGAAGATCTCTGCCCTTTGCGGAGATTTGGGCAAGGGTTTCCACGATCCTGCCCTGAACCCCGGCCTGATCGCCAAGTCCAAGGAAATTTTGGAAATGGCTAAAGAGCTGGAGACCAACATCGTAACCACCCACATCGGCGTTGTGCCCGAGGATCCCAACCATCCCCGGTTCAAAATTATGCAGGAAGCTTGCTTCCAGCTGGCAGAATTTGCCGATTCTTTGGATGCTCATTTTGCCATTGAAACCGGCCCGGAAACTGCCGCTACCCTGAAGCAGTTCCTGGATTCTCTGCATTCCACCGGCGTGGCTGTTAATATGGACCCCGCCAACTTCATTATGGTGACCGGCGACGATCCCGTTCAGGGCGTTTATACCCTGAAGGATTACATCGTACATACCCACGCCAAGGACGGTCAGCGGAATTATTACCGCGCCCCCGAACAGGTTTACGGTCTGGAAGAGTCCGAGATGCTGGCCAGCCCCTCCTTTACCGAGCTGCCCCTGGGTACCGGTAAGGTGGACTTCCCCAATTATCTGAAGGCTCTGGATGACATCGGTTATCACGGCTTCCTGACAATTGAACGTGAAGTAGGCGACGATCCTGAAAAGGATATCCGTACCGCCGCAGACTTTTTGAGAAATCTGATTAAGTAAGATTATCATAAGGAGATTTTTAGCAATGGATAAGAAATTGAAAGTTGCCGTGATCGGCGTTGGTGGTATTTCCAGAGTTCATATCAAAGGTTATCTGGCAAATCCCAGAGTTGAACTTTACGCTTTTTGTGACATCAATGAAAAGACCCTAAAGAAAAGGGGTGAACAATTCGGGGTTGAACGCCTTTACACCGATTGCGAAACCATGCTGAAGGAACTGCCCGAAATCGAAGCTGTTAGCGTTTGTACCTGGAACAGCGCCCATGCCCCCTGCACCATCGCCGCTTTGAACGCCGGTTGCCACGTGCTTTGCGAAAAGCCCATGGCTACCAACGCAGAAGAAGCCCGCAAGATGGCCGAAGCCGCCGAAAAGGCCGGCAAGTTGCTGATGATCGGTTTTGTTCGCCGTCACGGTAACGATTGCCGCATTGTGAAAGATTTTATCGACAGCGGCTTTATGGGTGATATCTATTACGGTAAGGTTACTTATCTGCGCCGCAACGGTGCCCCCGGCGGTTGGTTCGGTGATAAGAGCCGTTCTGCCGGCGGTCCCCTGATCGACCTGGGCGTACACGTGATCGACCTTTCCCGTTATCTGATGGGCAACCCCAAGCCCGTTGCCGTTTACGGCGCCACCTTCCATAAATTGGGCGACCGCAAGTACATCAAATCCACCGGGACCAAGGTTCACACTTCCGACGAAGCTTCTAAGAATGATATCTTCGACGTTGAAGATCTGGCCACCGCAATGATCCGCTACGATAACGGCGCAGTGATCTCTGTGGAAGCCTCCTTCTCCCTGAACATCGAAAAGGACATTGGCAACATCGAACTCTTCGGCACCAAGGCCGGTTGTAAGCTGGATCCCGAAGTGAAATTTTATACCGATCAGAACGGTTACCTGACCAACATTGATATGGCCGGTAAGACCGCTTTAAGTTTTGACGGCCTGTTTGAAGGTGAAATCAACCATTACGTTGACTGTATTTTGGATGGTGTGCCCTGTAAGGCTCCCGCCGAAGACGGCATCACTTTGATGGAGATCCTGGATGCCATCTATAAATCTGCCGAAACCGGCCACGAGGTGATCTTATAATGAAATTTTCTGTTAGTATTTACAGCTATTCTCAAGCCATTCGTAAAGGGATTCTGACCCCTTTGACCGCCATTGCCACCGCCAAGGAGCAGGGCTTTGACGGCATTGAAATTACCGATGATATTATTACAAAAGCCGAAGACCCCATTGAAATGTGTAAGGCTTTGAAGGCTGAGGCAGACCGTTTGGGAATGGAAATTTCCAACTTTGCCGTAGGCGCCAACCTGTTGGCAGAAGATCTGGATGCGGAAATCGCCACCCTTTGCCAAAAGGTAGATTATGCCGAAATTATGGGTTGCCCCACCATGCGTCACGACGTATGCCGGGATCCTTCTCCCTATTGCAGTTATGAAAAGACTATGCCTAAGTTGGTGGACGCCATCCGCAAGGTGACCGAATACGCCGCTTCCAAGGGCATTAAGACCATGACCGAAAACCATGGCATGTATTCCCAGGACAGCGCCCGGGTTGAGGCTTTGATCAATGCTGTTGATAACCCCAACTTCGGTCAGCTGATCGATATGGGCAACTTCCTTTGCGCCGACGAAAATTCCGGCATTGCCGTTGGCCGTTGCGCCCCCTATGCCTTCTACGTTCATGCCAAGGACTTTATCTTCAAGAGCGGCCAGGATCCCCATCCCGGTGCCGGCTGGATCACCACCCGTGCCGGTAACCTGATCCGCGGCACCGTGATCGGTCACGGTGTTGTACCCATCGTTCAGGATCTGCGGGCCTTGAAGAGAGTAAAATACGACGGCTGGATCGCCATCGAATTTGAGGGTATGGAAGAATGTGTAAAGGCCGTTGAACTGGGCCTGATCAATTTGAAGAAATACGTTTCTGAAGTTTACGACGCATGATCCGTACAATAGCTAAAAAACTCGATTTTCCCCTTGAGGCGATCGAACAATTTTCTACAGATTACAAGGGGCTGGCCGAAAGGCCGGCCCTTTTTTCAAAATTCGAACAGGCGATGGATCGCTTTTTGAACGAAAAAGGAACCGGCTTTACCGAAGACCTGGATGCCCTTGCTCAGGAGTCGGGGATCCCCCTTCATTCCCTGAAGATGGTCTTTTATCTGGCGGCCGCCCCGATTATGAAGGAGCGGTACGAAGCCCGGGGCATTGCAGAGGAGATCTTTTGGGAATCTTTGGAAGATCTTCGATGCAAAATGATGGAAGCCCGCGCCTATCACGGGTATTGGGGCACCTTTTCCATCTGGTTCCAGGATTTTTATTGGTGTGAACGTTTCAAGTTGGGGCGCCTTGAATATGAAAAGCGCCCCTTCAGAAAGACACGATACGGCAACATCCTGAAGGGGGACACGGTATTCAATTGCCATATTCCTTCCGCCGGGCCGTTAACGGAGGAATCTGTTCTGGATTCCCTGAAAAAAGCCCACGCTTTTTACAAGGATGAACTGAAGGACGGGATTCTACCCGTGACCTGTAATTCCTGGCTTCTTTACACCCCCTTTGAAGGGACGGTATTCCCCGAAGGCAGTAATATTTGGAAATTCAGCCGCATCTTTACCAAATTATCGGAAAAAGCGGACCCCGAAAACAAAAGTTTCTGGCGGATCTTCAATATGCCCTACTCCCCCGAAACCATAAAGGATGCACCCGAGGATACGGGGCTCCGGCGGCGGTTGAAGGAATATCTGTTGCAGGGGAATTCAATGGGCAGTTCCTATGGAATTTTGTTGTTTGACGGTGAAAAAATTTTGCCACCTTTGAAAGAGGAGATTAACATATGATTCGTTTTTTTGCAGAAAAAATCAATTTCCCGGAAGAAGCAATTTCAGAATTTACCCAAGTTTATCAAACGGTAACCACCCACCCTGCTTACCGTTCCCTTTTTGAAAAAGCGATGGACCGTCTTCTGAACGAAAAGGGCAACGGGTTTATGGAGGAACTGGAAGCCCTTTCTCAACAATCGGGCATTCACCGTCAACCCCTGGATATGACCTTGTTGCTGGCGGCCGCCGCCCCAATGAAGGAGCGGTATGAAGCCCAAGGCATTGCCGAGGAGATCTTTTGGGATTCCTTGGAAGACCTTCGTTACAAACTGATGGAAAACCAGGCCAATCACGGCCGTTGGGGCACCTTTGTAACCTTCTGGTTCCAGGATTTTTATTGGTGTGAGCGCTTTAAATTAGGGCGGCTGCAATATGAAAAACGATTCTTCAAATTTCCCGAATATCAGGGAATCAAAGAGGGCGACCGGGTGTTTAATTGTCATATTCCCTCCAGCGGACCTTTGACCCCTGAATCGGTTATGGATTCCTTAAAAAAAGCCCACGCCTTTTATAAGGACGAGCTGACAGACGGAATCTTGCCCGTTGTTTGCAATTCCTGGCTCCTTTATACCCCCTTTGAGGGAACGGTTTTCCCCGAAGGCACCAATCTTTGGAACTTCAGCCGGATGTTCACTAAATTAAAAGAGACCGAGGATCCAAACTGCAACAATTTTTGGCGGATCTTTGACCAAGAATACGACCCCGCAACCCTGAAGGATGCCCCCGCCGATACAGGGCTCCGCCGCAGAATGAAGGCCTTTTTGGAGGCCGGGAACCCCATGGGCTCCGCCTACGGCATTTTGCTCTTTGACGGCGAAAAGATCATCTAAATACAAAGGAACTGTAGTCATACAGTTCCTTTTTTAGACTACCAAAAGCACCGACCGCAGAAAAATCAATAAGAAAGTATTGCCCATCCGCTATTTTAAAAAATGCCACACAGTTGGGCGCCCCCTTTGTAAGGAATAACCGCCTTAAAATCCAAACTTTTGGCGTAAAACTGTGTTAAAAATACTCGCCATCCGCCGATTCACCTTTATTTGTCCCCTTTTGAAAGAGGACACGGGCGGCTCGCCAGTCGCCCGGAGGGGTTAGCGGAGGGGTTAGCGGGATTATAA
>JAZOXD010000081.1:0-8259 GCA_045659565.1 Eubacteriales bacterium
TCTTCCGATGGCGGCTTTTATTATATTTTACTCTGGAAGCCAACGGCCTTGCCTAAAATGCGTATGTTTTCCAGTTCCTCCCCCACGTAGATCAGGGGTGCGTAGCGGGGGTTTTCTGCATTCAGGGAAAGTTTGCTTTCCTCGGGGTAGTAATATACCCGCTTCAGGGTGGCGCTGTCCTCGATAATCACGGCGGCAATTTCACCGTTTTCCACGGTGGATTGGGCCCGGATGAAGACTAAATCTCCATCCATGATCCGGGCGCCGATCATACTATCACCCTTGGCCCGCAGGCAAAAGTCCGCTTTCAGATCCCCCCCGGCTTCCCCAAAGCAGTTTTGCTCTTCACGGGCAAAAATGGGCTCCCCGCAGGCGATCTCGCCCAAAAGGGGGATGGTGCGGGTGGCCACGGGCATGGCTTCCTTGGGCAGGTCCACGTCCCTTTGGCCCCGGGCCAATTGCAACCATTCGGCTTTGCTTCGATATTCGGAATGGCCCAGCAGATAATCGATATCCACCTTGAAATAGTTTGCCAGGGCGGTAACGGTCTGTAAGCCCGGTTCCCGTTCCCCCCGTTCATACATATTCACACTGCTTTTGGTCAGGCCTGTGGCTTCGGCCAATTGCCGTTGGGAAAGGCCCGCTTCCCCCCGAAGCAACCGCAGACGGGAAGAAAGTTTATTACTCATCATCCACCAACTTTCGGATGCGTTCTGCGGCTTGGGCTGCCCGTCGGTAATATTCTTCGGGCTTTATCCCTTCGTAACCTGCATACCCCGTAACGTCACAGGGTCTGCGGAACACTTCCAGCATAATGGGCCCCTGATAGGGGGAGTTTTTAATGTAGCGGGCCGCTTTTTCAAAGTCAACCACTCCGTCAAAGGGCAACAGATGCTGATCCCCGTCGTAAACGGCGTGGTTATCCTGCAAATGAACGGCAATCAGCCGATCCCCGAACAGAGGCATAAATTCCCACCCGGGGGTAAAGCAATATTCGTGGCCGGTATCCCAGCAAAAGCCCACCTGAGGCACATCCTTATAAATTTCCATGGCAAAGGCCAGGTTGGCCAGCTTACGCTGATTTTCAAAGGCGATCTGGATATTGTTGGAAACAGCCTTATCCACCAGCCGGTCAAAGCGGGAATGGCCCAGATCGTTGATATAGGGGGCGTTGACCTTGGAGGAAAGATGTACCACCATTTTGGGAACGCCGTATTCTTTACAGCAATCGGCACAATCCATCAGCCGGCTTAACATGATTTCGCCGGCCTGGCCCTTCTGCCAGATATCGTTGATATGGTCAAAGGGGGCGTGGATATTATCCAGCTCCATCCCGTGGCTTAAAGCCTCCCGGCAACGCTCCCGGGCAGTAGCGCCATCCTTATAGCCGGTGAAAACCGCCTCAAAGCCGGCATCTTTGATCATGGCATAATAAGTTTCCCGGGTTTCTCCTTCAGCAGGATTCGCAGAAATCCCAATTTTTCGCATTGGCTGTACTCCTTTAGATTGATTGGTTTAATTATACACATTTAGTGTTCAAATGTCAATATTTAACAATTTTATTCTTGACAAACCAGAATATACGTTCTATAATGAACACATAAGGTGTTCGAAATGAGCAAGCGGCGTTCCCAACCGTCGAAAAATGTTTCTGTCCTCCCAACCGAAGGCCCTCCTCCATGCGGCGCACCGGTCACCGGCCGCTTTACCCGGTTTCCCGGCAGCTGCTGCCTTCGGGGAAGGGATCAGAAATTCTTGTGAATTTTTTTACGGAACCGGTTTTCTACCGACACGCTTCGACAACATCTTTTAAAATAATTTGGTATCATTTGAACGAACAGGGCGAAATAGGCCCTAATTGAGGAGGAAATTTAGAAATGAGCAACGAAAACAGAGAAAAACTGAGCTTGGTGATTTTGCAAGCCGATCAGGAAGAAGCAGAATTCACCCGGGCCCGTTTTGAAGAGTTGGGAATGAAGGTTTTGGGGATCTGTCGTGAAGGTGCCGCTGCGGTGGGCTTCATTGCGGAGCATCAGCCGGATGTGGTGTTGATGGACGGCTTTCTACCCGGCCGCAGCAGTGACGAGATTCTGGAAGGTCTGGAACAGGTGGGGTTCCGTCGGAACACGGTCTTTGCCGTAATGTCCCAGGTTCCAAACGACCGGCTGGCCCGGAATGTGATGGACGCCGGGGCCGATCTGTTCCTGCTGCCGCCCTTGGATTACAGCTTTATGCGGGACCGGTTTATCGCCATGAAAGAACGGAAACGGGCGGAACAGCGGATGGAAGAAAAGGATTATGAGTTAGAGCGCTATGTGGCCAATCTGATGCATGATGTGGGCGTACCTGCCCATATCCGGGGCTATGATTATATCCGGGATTCCATTATGCTGGCGTTGGAGGATCGCCATCTTTTGAAGGCCATCACCAAGGAACTGTACCCTACCATTGCCAAAAATAACGGCACCACCTCATCCCGGGTGGAACGAGCCATCCGTCACGCCATTGAGGTGGCCTGGGGCCGAGGCGATATCGACACCCTGAACGGCATCTTCGGGTTCACCGTTAAAAGCAGCAAGGGCAAGCCCACCAACGGCGAATTTATCTCGATGCTCACCGAACGGATCCGCCTGGATCTGAAAATTGCATAACATTAAAAAAAGAGAACGGAAGGGGAACGCTTCATAAAGCAGTGGTTTCCCTTTTTGTTCTCTTTAAAGAATGATATATCTTTGGCAGATATTATTGGGGCACCCTCCGTAAGGAAGGTGCCCCATTATTTTAGTGCCGTGCGTGTTCTTCGTCTTCGATCTGGGCGGTATACAATGCGTGATAACGTCCTTTCATTTCCAACAGTTCTTCGTGGGTGCCTTGTTCGGCAATGCCCTTATCGGCAATATACATAATCTGGTCACAGTTGGCAATGGTGGAAAGTCGGTGGGCAATGATAAAGGAGGTACGGCCTTTCAAAAGGTTGGCAATACCCTGCTGCACCAGTTTTTCCGTTTCTGTATCAATGGAGGAGGTGGCCTCATCCAGAATCAGAATGGCGGGGTTGGAAAGAACCGTCCGGGCGAAGCAGATCAACTGCCGTTGTCCGCTGGAAAGGTTAGAGCCTTTTTCATTCACCAGGGTATCGTAGCCGTGTTCGGTGTTCATAATAAAATCATGAGCGCAAACCGTCTTGGCGGCTTCTTCAATCTCTTCGTCGGTGGCGTCCAGTTTCCCATAGCGGATGTTATCCCGAATGGTTCCCGTGAAAATAAAACTGTCCTGAAGCATAATCCCCATCTGATCCCGCAGGGAATGAAGGGTGGCGTGGCGGATGTCGTGGCCGTCCAGCAAGATCTTGCCCTTCTGAATATCATAGAAGCGGCAAAGGATGTTTACCACCGTGCTCTTGCCCGCCCCCGTGGGGCCTACCAAGGCAAAACTTTGCCCGGGTTCCACGTGGAAGGAAACGTTTTCTAAAATATTGCAGCCTTCTTCATAAGCAAAGGTAACGTTTTCGTAATCCACCCGCCCGGTGATGGGGGGCAGGGGTTTGGCATCGGGCTCGTCTTCAATATCCACCTTTTCATCCATGGTATCAAAGATCCGTTCCAGGTAAGAACCCGTGTTAACCAGGCTGTTATAAATGTTGGCGATGGACTGGATGGGTCCCCAGAACCGCCCTGCATAAGAAGCCATGGCGATAACCACCCCGGCGCTGTACTGTTCCTTGGTCAAAAAGAGAATGGCCATCAGATACAGGAAGCAGGTGATAAAACGGGTGATGTTTTCAATGATAACGGGCATCAGGGTATCATAGCGGGCGGCCCCTAAAAAGGCATCTTTCAACTGATCCAAAAGGCCTTTATAAACGCCGCGGTTCACTTCTTCACGGTTAAAGGCCTGGGTGATCTGCATACCGTTGATGGATTCGCTTACGTAGGCGGTGCAGTTGGAGTTTTTGGCGCTCCAGGTGGTCCAGGCTTTCCGTTGGCGGCTTTTTACCAATATCAGGTAAAGAATAACCAAAGGCAGGCCCGAAAGTACGCACAAGGTCAGTTTCACGTCCAGGGAAAGCATAAAGAACAGAATGAAAAATACCGAAAGCCCCTGAACCACAATATTGATCAGCCCATTAGAAAGAAAATCTGCCACGTTGTTTACGTAGTGTACCACCCGAATGAGGATCTTGCCCCGGGGGCGGCTATCGAAATAGTTAAAAGAAAGTTTTTGAATGTGGGCAAAAATATCCGTGCGGATCTCGTGGATGATCTGATGCCCCGCGCGGGAGGTCACCAGGGATTGAAAATAGGAACAAAATTCTGCCAGGCAGGAGGTTAAGAGATAAAGAAGGGCAACTATGATAACGCCCCGCACGTTTTTATCGGGGATCATATTATCAATGATGGTCTGGGTGTAAACAGGCCCCAACAGGCCGAACACGGTGGCGGCGATGCTTAAGATCAGCCCCACCAGGAGCCACTTGATGTTATGGAAAACGTAAGGCTTACAGCGTAACAGGTTTTTCGCGTTAAAGGGAGTTTCCAGAACCTCGTCCTGGGCGAAGGTATTGCGTTTAGCCATGGATTTACACCTCCTCGTTCTGGCTGATGCGGAAGATTTCCGCATAATAGCCGTCCTTTTCCAAAAGTTGCTCGTGGGTGCCTCGTTCGGTAATGGCGCCGTGTTGCAGGATCACGATTTCGTCTGCATCCATAGCAGAGGTGATCCGCTGGGCAACGATGATCTTGGTCTTGCTGGTGATCTTCCGCAGTTCGTGCAGAATGTTGGCCTCTGTTTCCATATCCACCGCCGAGGTGGTGTCGTCCAGAATGATTACAGAGGAATCTTTGGCCACGGCGCGGGCCAGGGCAATTCTTTGCCGTTGCCCGCCGGAAAGGCCGATGCCCCGTTCCCCGATAACGGTGTTGTATCCTTCTGTCAGTTTTTCAATGAAGGAAGCCGCCTGGGCGGTTTCTGCCATTTCTTTTACCGTTTCAAAGGGCATATCCGGGTCGGAATAAGCAATGTTACTGTCAATGGTGTCAGAAAACAGGAATACGTCCTGGGTGGCAATGGCAATCTCTTTCCGCAACTTTTCAATATCAATATCACGGATATCAATGCCGTTGACGTAAATATACCCGTCGGTGGGGTCGTAAAGGCGGATCAGCAGCGAGATCAGAATGGTCTTACCCGCCCCCGTGGGGCCCATAATGGCCAGGGTCTTGCCGTGGGTGATCTTCAGGTTGATGTGGTCCAGAATCTTCTGGCCGTCCAGTTCCAGGGAAACGTCACGGAATTCAATGGATTTGATCCGTCCGTGCTTGCTCCGCAGATGGTTGCTGTTTTCCACTTCGGGGGTGGTTTCATAAAGCTCGTGGATCTTATTGGCGGATACCATGACCTGCTGGGAAGAACTGATCAGGGTGGTCAGGTTGCGGATGGGATCCTGCAGGTTGAATACCAGGGTATTAAAGATGGTCAGGGCCCCCACCGTCATTTCCCCGCGGATAACGTAAATGGCCGCCAGACACAGGCCGAAGATGCTCATTAAACGGCTCACCAGATGGAGAGGGGTGGATACGTGCAACCGCTTTTTGGTGTTGTCGATGGCGGTGTCGCGGTAATCTTCGCTGATCTCCTGCAGGCGGTGGTTTTCATAATCTTCACGGGCGAAGGCTTTTACCACACGGTAAGCCCCCAGGTTTTCATTTACATAGGTGTTCATATCGCTGAATTTATCTCTTAACCGCCGATGCAGGAAGCGGGTGGTGCGGAACACCATCACGCTCAACAGGGCGAATACAGGTAAAAAGATCAACAGGATCAGCGTTAAGGTGGTGTTGTAATAAAGAAGCATCAATAAGGTAAAGATAAACAGGAACGTATTGCGGATCCAGCTGTATGTATGATCGCGAAGAAAGCCGCCGATCAGCTGAACGTCGGAAGTCAGGTTGGCGATCAGTTCCCCGCTGGGGGTGCCGGAATAAAACCCTGCGCTTAAAGTCTGTAACTTTCCGTAAAGAGAAAGGCGGATGCGGTTGGCGGTGATCATACTGGCTTTTTGCATGGATCGGTGCACAAAATAACGAAGACCGGTAGAAACAAGCGAAATGCAAACAACCGCTATGATATAGCGGATCAACATATCGGTTCTGCCGGTCGTATCGGTAATTTTAAGGAGCCGTTCCACCCAGGTAGAGTTAAACTTCCACCCTTCGCTGCCAAAGAGCAATGCGTTATCTACCAGGCTGCCCACCACAATGGTGGGTAAAGAAACCATGGCGCTGATCAGGAGCACCAGCAATAAGCAGATGACGTAACGCACCTTGTGGCCTTTCATATGGTCCAAAATAAACTTGAATGCTTTCATAACCAAAAACTAAAGGGGCGCACAGCAATTCCCCCGTAAGGAATCGCATCCCGTTCAGCAGCGGCAATCGGCGCCCGGTGAAGGCCGCTGTGAAACCCTTTTGCCGAAAAAACGAAAATTACACCTGAAAGATCCCCTTTCTTTTGCGTCTTTTCACCCACATTATAATAGATTGATTTTATTTTTCAAGCCTTTTTCTTAACTTTTTTAATTTTATTCTTTTTAAAAGGTTTGCACTTTACAAATTCTTTTTCGTATTATATAATAACAGAATGTGAAGATGGGTTTATTCCGTCTTTCGCCCGGGAGGAGGATGAAAAATGATTGAAGCAACCGAATATTTTGCCGGCCTTTTTGCCGATAATTTTCAACCGGTGCTGGTATTTGACGGCGAGAAAAACCTTTGCTACCGGAATCCCGCGGCAGACGGACTTTTCAAGCTTTGGGCCGAGCCTGCTCCCACCGTCTTTTTAACACCCGCCATCCAGCGGGAAATGGAATTTTGCCTGGATGAAATCCGCGGTGTTTCCCTTTCGGAAAAAATCTGTGATTGGGTGTTGCCGTTGCAGATCCTGCCGATACCGCACAAAGACAGGCTGTATTTGGTCCTGCAGGTTTGCTATCGGCTTTCGGATAAGAAGCAGGAGGATGTTTTGCACATCCTGCGCCATTCCCACAGCAAGCTGGCTTCCTATATGAATCGGATCTATGGGGTGGCTCAGTCATTGGGGATGGATTCTCCCGCCGGCAAGGAACTGGCCCGGAACACCCGCCGGATCCTGCGAATGAGCAACCATCTGTACAGCTGCTTGGATGAGGAACCCCGGTATCGGTACCGCCTGCCTTTGAATATAAGCAGCTTCCTCACCGGTTTTATCCGCTCGGCAGAGGAAGTGGATCCCACGATCCGTATTTATACTGCTCCTTGCCTGGCGGATCTGTATGCCCGGGTGATGCCGGAGGATCTGGAACTGGTGATGGGGGCGCTGTTAAGCAACGCCATCCGTTTTGGCGGCGGCGAGGTGCAGATCATTGCCCTGCAGGAAGGGGACCGGATCTGTATCGAATTCCGGGATAATGGCCCCGGTGTGGAAAATCCCCGGCGGCTGTTTGAAGCCGGGTATCGCACCCCGGACCGCAAGGGTGCTTTGGGCTTGGGCTTCAGCTTGAATATTGCCCGGCAGTTAATGAGCCTTCAGGGCGCAGAACTGGAATATGAGCGGGTGGATGACCATAGCTGCTTCCGGATTTTGCTGCAGGCAGAATCTGAACAAATCAGCCGGATGGCAGAATGGGATTTTGAATCAGAAAATAGCCTTTCCCAATTGCGGATTGAGCTTAGTGATATATAGGAGGAAAAATAATGAAGGTATTAGTAACCGGCGGTGCCGGATATATTGGCTCCCACACCTGTTTGGAACTGCTGAACTGCGGCTACGAAGTGGTGGTAATTGACAATTTGTGCAATTCCAGCCCCAAAAGCTTGGATCGGGTTCGGGCCCTTACCGGCAAGGAAATTGTTTTTTATGAAGGGGACGTGCGGGATGAAGCCCTGCTGAAGGAAATCTTTGCCGCCCATAAAATCGATTGTGTGATCCATTTTGCCGGTCTGAAGGCGGTGGGCGAATCTGTTTCCATTCCCTGGAAATATTATGATAACAACCTGAACTCCACCTTGGTGCTCACCAAGGTGATGGAAGAGGTGGGGATGAAGAAGATCATCTTCTCCTCCTCGGCCACGGTTTATACCGCTGATAATGAGATGCCTTTGAAGGAAACCAGCCGCACCGGCAACTGCACCAACCCCTATGGCTGGACCAAGTATATGACCGAACAGATCCTTTCCGGGATGGCCCACGCCGATAAGGAATGGGGCATTGTGTTGCTGCGCT